>JBHADS010000340.1:0-3894 GCA_041855185.1 Lautropia sp.
ATCCGCCCCCAGCCCTTCCGGCTCGGCCGCACTGCCCATCAAGGCAAGGCCGGCCAGACGCTCGGGATGACGCTCGGCATAGCACAGCGCTGCGTAGCCGCCCAGCGAATGTCCGCCCAGAATGACCGCACGCTCACCCGCATCAGCCACCAGACGCTCGACATCCGTCACCGCCTGTGCCAGCGAAAAGGATTCATCAGCCCGCAAACCATGTCCGGGCAGATCCGGCGTCAGCACCTCGACCAGATCACTCAACGCCCGTTCATAGCCAGCCCACTGCCCGGCATTCATCCGCGTGCCATGCAGCAGAATCAGCAAGGGCCGCCCCGTGCCCTTCACATCGTCAGCTGGTTTCGGATTCATGCAAGCTCCGCCATGGATGGAAATGCGCTCGATCAGAGGAGCGCGACCTGAACGCAACTGTACTACAGCCCTCGGCGCGGACATCGCAGCGCACGATGCAAGACATCTCGCCCTTTCCGGAAGGTCATGCCGAGCGCTCAGCGTTGCGCTGCTCCATGAGCGCCGCGGAAGCGCGCAGCACGTCACTTACATAAAAGAAAACCGGCCGCCAAAGCGACCGGTTCGAATGAGGAAGCCTTCCATACCTTAAACGGGTACAGCGGCTTGTCGGACAACGTGGCATGCTCCCCTCATCGGCCCGAAACGACTTCCGTGTTTCGGTTCTTGAAGAATCGTGAAAGGATTTCAAATTTCGCACATCCGGACATCATGATCGGCATGATGTCCATCACTCATTTGAACGCCACCTAACCATTGACTCAAACCATGTATGCCTGCAGGCCGGCCAGAGTACCAATGGTCAGAACCAGGAAAGCGACGGTTTCAAAGATTCCGCGAGTCATGATGGATTGCGATTGCTCAGATAAAGGCGGCCAAACAAGCGAACATCCGGCGGCCGACTGAACCGAATGCTCGTGGAACGCTGCCTTCAAAATGGGAAAAGGCGCATTCCATTCACCTCCCGCCCGACACCGCGTCGAGCGAACGAAGCGAACTTTAAGACCCAGAAAATCACAACGCAATGCCGCCGATCGGTTTCATCGGCCTGCGGCGCATGAATGGCATCAGGCAGCCGACGAACGTATGAACGGCGATGCGCCCCCTTTATTGCCCCACTGAAAACCTGCCCAGAATTGGTGTCGGAAATTGCCGCCCGGTGCGCACACGGCGGACTCATCAATCGACGAAGGCATCAAGCACCGGACACTCGGCACAGGCGCGCAGACACGATGAAGCGCAGTCTGAAGCGCAGTGAAAAAGGGGAAAGGAGAAAAATGAGGGAGCAGCCAGGGCAGGAAAGCCGACGGCGATCGAAGCACCGCCGCGCAGCGTTCCCGGCGTCGGCACAGGCTGTATCCACCTGCTTGACGCTGCCCTGCTGCCAACCGGCTGCACGGACGGCAACCGGATGGAATGAGAAAGCCTTCGATACCTGGTCAGGCACTACGGCTTGTGAAAAGGGTGGTCATCATCGTGCAGCCCGAGGGCTGCACGGGTTCCACCGGTTCATGACAGGAGCTCAGTCAGGACGACTGAACACCGCCCCAACCATTGCTTCAGACCAGCGACACTTGCAGCGCGGCCAGGGAACCGACGGTCAGGATCAGGAAAGAAATGGTTTGAACGATTTCACGGACCATATTGCTAGGGAGGAACTCCACTCTCACCGACTACTTGAACTGAACATCTGGCGGCCGGCAGCGCCAAATGCTCTCGGGTTTCATCCTCTGGAAAGGTGAGGAATGTCCCATCTAAAACCGCTCAAGGAAGCCCTGAGCGAAACGAGGAGCGAACTTTAACGGCGCTTCGGATCAAAACACAATGCCCAAACCCGTTTTTTAACCATCCGTTGCACGAATGACGACAAAAACATCGCGGAAGTATCGCTATGTATGCGGCTGATCGTGCTTTGTTCACGACATCTCTCAGAAGCAACAGCAAAGCACATAAAAGAATCCATCACAGCAGGCAATAGCATTCATCACCCGCAAAAACAGCGCGCACTCAAAACCGGATGTTCTTGAAATTTTTCTATCGCCATTATTGAAAACGCCAATCGCCTGTCTTGCAAATAGAAACGCTTTGCTTTTCAAGAGCCGCTCATATTGGCAGCGCACTTCAGGCCGGCCTCAGCAATCACCATCCATCCAAAGGAAGAAAGGCACGGGGCTGGCCATCACGGCGGTCGAGGATGACCACCCAGTCGACCGGATCGGCCTTTTCTGCCAGCAGCGGCAGATAGGCGGCCTGCTCGACGGACAGCCCTTTCTCTGCCAGCGTGGTCTGGATCAGATCACCGGATTCCGGATGCCTGGACAGCAGATACTCGACGGACTTCCATTCCTGACGAAGATTGCCGAGCATGGAGTCATAAGGCACCCAACGACCCGGTCGAAATGAAGGATGAAAACCCGCTGCCGATTGCACAACGCTTTCCTGATAGTCGGCATCGTCGGTGCGCGCCAGCCGCGCTGCCAGCAGTCGCGGACCGGTATAGCTGATGGAACGAAACTCAGGCGCCGCCTTGTCCAGATTCGCCATATCGATTTCGGCAACGCTGACCACTCGAAAACGATCGCCTTCATACGCCAGAAAAACCGGGCGCGCCTGTGCAACGCTGTAGATGCCGTAGGCCAAGGCCGTCAGTTGCAGCAGCACGATCACTCCGATGTCACGACGCAGCTCCGAACGGGGCTTGCTGGGGTTGTAAGCCACCAAAGTCAACAACGGACCGCTGACCACATCGACCGAGACAATCAACGTGAAAAGCGCAAAACCACCCGCCAGAAGGCCATAGGGCGCGGGATACCAGACACCGAAAACCAGTGCCGCCACCAGAGCCGCCACAGCGAGGCTCAGACCAAAATGCTTCAGCGCAGCCACTACACGCGCGCGCAGGTTCATTGCTTGCATGACTCCCGGACCATTCAGGCGATATCGACAAAAGCTGGCACGATGCCCCCGGCATCGACCTTGAGCCCCCTCCCCTGCAACCCGGCAGCATCGACGGAGGCATACTTCCGCGCAGTGTAGAAAGCCAGGGAGATGGAGAGGCTCTCGAGACGCTGGAACGGCGGAAAACGCCTCCTGTCTGGTTGATCGATGTGGGGTTCAGACCACCCACGTCCCAGGTGAGGCCCCCGGAACACTGCGACTGCCGCTCACAGGCAGTGCACAGGCAGTGGAGCGATTTGCTCCGGCAGCACGCAGGCGATGTCGCGGAACGCGCGATAGCTCAGCTGCTCGGTACCCAGCCGCGGCGCTGGACGGCCGCCACCGACATTGCCGAGCTCATCCCCAAAGTGCCGGGACTTGTGGCACAGTATCTGCCAAGACTGCAGTACCTGCTGCTGGATGAGTCCGGGCTGGCCAGGCGCGCCGATCTGCATCAGCTGAAGAACCTGGCGGCCGCCGTGGTGCGGATGGAGCACCCGGACAGCGAGCAGGCGATTCAACAATGCAAGGCGGCGCGCCTGAAGCCAGGGCACGCAACCGCAAGGCGTAGGGTGTTGTCTGTCAGGCGGCCACGTGTCCCACGCAAGGCTCAGGAGATTAGAGCAAGCAAGAAGGCGCGAGGCGGCCTCACTGCATCTGAAACACTTCGGCCAGTGTGTCGGCTTCCAGCAGCCTGTCGGCCCAGGCCTCCAGCTCCGCCAATGAGGCGGCCTGCAGGCGGGCCTGGACAGCCTCATCCAAGGGGCCGAAGCGCTTGCTCAGCAGGCGGGTGAGCATGTGCAGGGCACTCTCCTTTCGCCCTTCTTCCAAGCCTTCCAGGCGGCCTTCCAATCGGCCCTGGCGGATGCCCTTGTTCAGATGGCGTTCGCTCCAGGTTTCCATGGTCTGGTTCTCCTGTGGGTAGCGTTCAGCGTA
>JBHADS010000341.1:0-2782 GCA_041855185.1 Lautropia sp.
GAGTGCCAGCACCTGGAAGCCGCGCGCCGCCGCCAGCCGGGCATGGCGGCCGCTGCCGCAGGCAAAGTCCAGCAGGCGCCCGGCCCCGGAAGCTTCGGGCAACCAGCGTTGCACCCAGTCGCTGGGTGCTTCATCGGAAACGGCATGGGGTGCCATGATCGCGGCCTCCTGGACTCAAGGCGGGTTGTACTGACGTGACGAAACGAAAGACACGCCAATTCTATTCAGATCAGCAGCTCTCCCCTCGTCGACTGTTGATCTTCGGTCTGCCGACCCTGGCGGGCGCCCTGCTGCTGCTCGCCCATCAGCTGATCGGCGCCTGGCTGGACGACTATATCTGGTACATCGCGCCGGTGGCCTTTGCTGCGATGACGGTGTTTGCCTATGGCTTGTTCAAGGTTTCGCTGGAGCTGCGCGAGCAGGCGCGCATCAACCGGCGTCTGAACGAGCTGCGGGCCCAGCACGGGCTGGCCGAGGAGCTGGCACAGATGGGCTCGTGGATTCTGGATCTGAAGGAAGACCAGTTCTACTGGAGCAACGGCTGCTTCCAGGTGTTCGGCACCGAAGCAGTGGATGGCAGTGCCACCCGGGGCGCCCCCTCCCGTCAAGGCTTCTTCATCAACATCCATCCCGAAGACCAGCCGAAGTGGAGGGAGGCCCATCGGCGCAGTCTGCGTCAGGGCGAGAAGATCCGCCTGGAGTACCGCTACCTGAAGAGCGGCAAGGAAACGATCTGGGTGCGCTCGGAGGCCGAGCCGGAATACGATGCCGAGGGCAAGCAGCTGCTGCGTCTGACCGGCTTCGCGCAGGACATCACGCAGATTCACAGCATGCAGGCCAACATCGAGGCCAGCGAACAGAAGTTCCGCACCCTCACCGAACTCAGCTCGGACTGGGTCTGGGAGATGGATGCCCAGTTCCAGATCCGGGACATCAACGGCCGGATCGACGAGGTGTTGCGCCCCTGGGCCGAGCGCATCCGCAAGCATTGTCTGTGGGAAAGCCGCAGCCCGGAGATGCAGAGCAACGCGTGGCAGGCGCTGCGCACCGATCTGCAAGCGCATCAGGAGTTCAAGCACCTGTTGCTCCATCTGATCAACCCCAACGATGAGCTGTTCGCCATCCAGTTGTCGGGCCGGCCGCTGCTGGACCGCTCGGGCACGCTGACCGGCTATCACGGCAGTGGCCGCACCATCACCAAGGAAGCCTGGCAGGACATTCAGCTGAAGCTAGAGAATGAATTCGCCGAGCTGATCCACACCCAGGAGGACGAATCGAAGGTGCTCGAGGGCGTGATCGAGCACGTCTGCACGCAGATGGGCTGGATGGGCGGCGCGATGCTGAAGCTGATTCCCGGCACCCAGTCGCTGAGCGTGCACGAGCGCTGGGGCTCCGAGGCGGTGCTGGAGATGCTGGGCGAGCTGCCCTCGCAGATTCCGCTGAATGCCAATTCCAGCGAGAACATGATCTGGCAAGGCAGCGATGCCATCTGGCTGAGCCGCATCGGCAGCGATCCTGCCCTCGCACGTCGCTATCAGACGAGCAGGATCAATGCCCAGGCGGTGCTGATGGCACCGATCAAGAACGAGCGCAAGCAGGTGCTGGGGACGCTGATCTTCTTCTCGCCGATCAGCTTCAAGCTCAATGAGCTGGTGACGAGCATCGCCCAGATGCTGTCCAGCACGATGTCGCTGTATCTGCAGCGCAAGTCGGCCGAGTCGCGCCTGCGTCGTGCCTCGCAGCACGATGCGCTGACCGGGCTGCCGAACCGGGCGTATCTGACCGAGCACCTGGAAAAGCGTCTGGCACGCAAGGAACCGCTCGCCCTGCTCTACATCGACCTGGACCGCTACAAGGCGATCAACGATACCCTCGGCCACCAGGCCGGCGACCAGGTGCTGGTGGAAGTGGCCCAGCGTTTCAAGACCACCATCGGCGCAAGCAACGTCGCAGCCCGGATGGGGGGCGACGAGTTCGTGCTGCTGCTCGACAAGCAGAACGATCCGGTCAAGGCCGAGGCGCTGGCACGCCAGGTGCTTACCGCCGTGGAGCGCCCCTTCATCCTGAAGGGCCGCGCGCACTTCCTGTCGGCCAGTATCGGGATCGCCCTGTCACCGCTGCATGGCACCGATGCCAGCACCCTGATCCGCTGCGCCGACAATGCGATGTACGCGGTCAAGTCCGAAGGCCGCAACGATGTGCGCATCTACAACAAGCAAGTCACCAGCTACCGCGACAGCCAGCAGCTGACCAGCGATCTGCCGCAGGCGATGGAGCGTGGCGAGGTCGAGCTGCACTATCAGCCGGTGGTGTCGGTGCACGATCGCCGCACCGTCGGTCTGGAAGCCCTGATCCGCTGGCGTCACCCGTCACTGGGTCTGCTGCTGCCCGATACCTTCCTGCCGCTGGCCGAGCAGAGCAATCTGATGCGCGAGATCGGCATCTGGACCATCCGCCGTGCGCTGGATGACCGCCTGAGCCTGGGTCTGGGCCGCCCCTTCGATGATCTGGTGGTCTCGGTCAACGTCTCGGCCAACCAGCTCAACGAGGAGGATTTCCTGACGCAGATCAGCACCCTGGTGCGCGAGCGGCAGTTCCCGCCCCATCTGCTGCGTCTGGAGCTGGCCGAAAGCGCGCTGATCGAGGGCTCGAGCCGGACGATGACCCGCCTGCAGGCGCTGCGCCGGCTGGGCGTGGAAGTGGTGATCGACAACTTCGGCACCGGCTATGCCTCGCTGTCCTATCTGCGCAATCTGCCGATCAGCGGGCTGAAGATCGACCA
>JBHADS010000342.1:0-3928 GCA_041855185.1 Lautropia sp.
GACGCTGACCTGGGAGGGCGGGTCGGAATCGACCTTGATCGTGGGATTGAAGTAGCCCTCGGCACGGGCGATCGCCAGCACCTCCTCCTGCAGCTTGCCCACCAGCCCCTCGAACTGGACCGGATCGTAATCGGTACGGCGACTCCAGCGCCCGACCAGGGTCGAGCTTTCGATCTCGTCCTCGAACTCGACCGGTGCATGGATATCGAAGCGGTAATTGCTGCGGGAACCAAGCAGCGCGGCAGCCCCCCCTTCCCTTTTCTCGCGCCCGCTGCCGCCGGTCTGCGCCCCCGCGGCATCCTGCCCGCTTCCATCCGCTGCGCCAGCCTGGGCCTCGGTGGAGGCTGCGCCGGCATCCGGCTCCTGGCTGGTCGTGCTGGCACAACCGCCCAGCAGCAGCAGGGCAAAGGCCACACCAAAGCGATCGAGGGTCGTGGAATGATTCATGGAACAGAGCGGGAACTTCGGCGAACGCCATGAGCGGAAACACGGGCCGACGGGCAACATGCCGGGCCGGCAAACAGGCAACTATACCTTGCCTGCGTCATCCGAACGCCCTCCTGCGGACCGATGCCACACCCTGCCAACACTGTGACAGGGTGGGCACCCGCTCGCCGGGCGCCCCCGTTCCTAGAGCGTGTCATGAACGTATTCGTTCCCGCGAAAGCCCCACAGGGCGTGCAGAACAAGGCGCCAGCTCCGCTGAATCCTGGATGGATTCAAGGGGTTGGCAACGCAGTGCTGCACGTCCTGCGGGCTTTCCCGGCGGGCTGGATCAGGCTGCTTTCTGCGCCTTCTGCGGATTCAGGGCATCGGCCCGTGCCAGTCCGGAGAGGATGCCCTTCAGCGACGCAGTCAGGATGTCGGCATCCATGCCGACGCCGAACAGGGTCTGGTCGCCATCGACGCGCAGTTCGAGGTAGGCCACGGCCTGCGCATTGGCCCCGGCACCGATCGCGTGCTCGCGATAATCCATCACCCGGATCTGGCGGTGGCCGGCCGCGTTGATGCCGGCCACGAAGGCATCGATCGGCCCCGTACCCTCGCCTTCGATCGACAGCGCCTGATCGCCGAGCTGCACCTCGGCCTTCAGGCTGACGCGGGTGCGCCCCGCCTCGTCGGTTTCATGCAGCGCACGCTGCCGGGGGGCAACGATCTGATCCAGCCGGTACTCCTGCCGGAACAGATTCCAGAGGTCGCTGGCCAGCAGCTCCTTGCCCGAAGCGTCCATCTCCTGCTGCACGACACGGCTGAATTCGATCTGCAGCCGGCGCGGCAGTTCGAGCCCGTAGCCGGTTTCCAGCAGATAGGAGACGCCGCCCTTGCCGGACTGGCTGTTGACGCGGATGACGGCCTCGTAGCTGCGTCCCAGATCCTTGGGGTCGATCGGCAGGTAGGGAATCTCCCAGATGTCGCCGTCCTTGCGGGCGGCAAAGGCCTTCTTGATCGCGTCCTGGTGCGAACCCGAGAAGGAGGTGTAGACCAGATCGCCGACGTAGGGATGGCGCGGATGCACCGACATCTGGTTGCAGTGCTCGAAAACCCGGCGGATCTCGTCGATGTCGGAGAAGTCCAGCCCCGGATGGACGCCCTGGGTGTAGAGGTTGAGCGCGACGTTGACCAGATCGCAGTTGCCGGTGCGCTCGCCGTTGCCGAACAGGCAGCCTTCGAGACGGTCGCCGCCGGCCATCAGCGCGAACTCGGCCGCCGCCGTGCCGGTGCCCCGGTCATTGTGCGGGTGGATCGACAGGATGATCGAATCACGATAGGCCAGGTTGCGGTCCATCCATTCGATCATGTCAGCGAAGATGTTCGGCGTGGAGTGCTCGACCGTGGCCGGCAGGTTGATGATGATCTTGTTGTCCGGCGTGGCGCCCCAGGCCTCGCAGACGGCATCGACGACCCGCTTCGAGAAGGCCAGCTCGGTGCCGGAGAACATCTCGGGCGAGTACTCGAAGCCCCATTCCGTCTCGGGGTATTCGGCGATCAGCTGCTTGACCAGCCGGGTCTGCTTGACGGCCATCTCGACGATGCCATCTTCGTCCAGGCCGAGCACGACCTTGCGCATCACCGGCGCACAGGCGTTGTAGACGTGGATGATGGCTTTCTTGACGCCCTTCAGCGATTCGACGGTGCGGCGGATCAGTTCTTCGCGCGCCTGGGTCAGCACCTGGATGCTCACATCATCGGGAATCAGCTTCTCGTCGATCAGGCGGCGGACGAAGTTGTACTCGGTCTGCGAGGCCGAGGGGAAACCCACTTCGATTTCCTTGAAGCCGATCTTGACGAGCATCTGGAACATCAGCAGCTTGCGTTCGACATCCATCGGCTCGATCAGCGCCTGGTTGCCGTCCCGCAGATCGGTGCTCAGCCAGATCGGCGCCTGGGTCAGTACGGCGTCGGGCCAGGTACGATCCTTGAGGCCGACCGGGGTGAATGCACGATATTTGGAAGCTGGATGTTGCAACATGAGAAAACCTCGTGGTGATGAATGAAGACGCGGCGTCGAAGGATGCTGAAACCCGGCCTCCCCGTCCGTCTGCCCGCTGTGTCTGCGCGGCAACAGACACGCCACGGACGGATATCCGCTTCAGCGAACCGGACGGCGGCAAGGAAAGGTCGCCCCAGGGGCACAAAGCCATCCCGGTCTGTCACCAGCAGCGGGAGGACAAAAGCAAACGGCCCGCTGCATGTACAGACGGGCCGTCAGGTAGAACCATATCGCTTGAAACGTGCGTGTCAGCTCCTTCGCCCGCTGGGAACGAATGGCAGTAGCGACAGCTGCAGTTTGAAACGTATGCTCATGGCAAAGGAATTTACCATAAAAAGGCCGCCGCCTGCATCAGACGGTCCGGCCCGTGTCGGCAAGAGAAGGTTTGACGGACAGATTACTGATCGGTGTCTTCTTTGCTGCCGAGCACCTTGCCGTCGTCGGCATCCACCATCACATCGAACACCTTCTTGTCGGCAGTGACCACCTCGATATCGAAGACGACTTTGCCATCCTTGTTGGTCTCGACTTCGGCCTTGGCAGCCTTGCCTCCCTGATGCTTCTCGGCCGCGGCAATCGCCTCCGACAGCGAGATCTTCGCCTTGCCCAGATTGATGACATCGGCATCGGCTGCCTGTGCAACGCCGGCAACAGCCAGGCCAAGAGCGGCCAACAACCCTGCGGCAGCAGTACGTGTTTGCATGGGATTCTCCTGTCATTGGTTGGGATGATGACGACCGACATGTGCCAGCCGTCACTGCAAGCTACCATGACCGATGTTCACAATGTAAAAATACCCGACGCCGACGCAGGCTCCGCATGGCAGAATCCAAAACAGGTGCCAGCCGACATAGCCACCTCCTATAAGCGCAATCAAAGAATTCAACTTTACCCGGTACGCGTTATCCCCGATGATGCGGCACAATCCGAGGCCGGCAAGACCCCTCTCAACTCAGATCATTCAGGAGAGACAACCATGTCCTTGATCAATACCGAGATCAAACCCTTCAAAGCCCAGGCTTTCCAGAACGGCAAGTTCTTCGAAGTGACCGAAGAGACCCTGAAAGGCAAGTGGAACGCTGTCGTGTTCTACCCGGCCGATTTCACCTTCGTGTGCCCGACCGAGCTGGAAGACCTGGCCGACCGCTACGAGGAGTTCAAGAAGCTGGGCGTGGAAATCTACGCCGTGTCGACCGACACCCACTTCGCCCACAAAGCCTGGCACGACACCTCGGAAGCCATCAAGAAAGTCCAGTACCCGATGCTGGGCGATCCGACCGCTGCCCTGGCCCGCAACTTCGACGTGCTGATCGAAGAAGAAGGTCTGGCCCTGCGCGGCACCTTCCTGATCAACCCGGAAGGCAAGATCGTGCTGTGCGAAATCCACGACAACGGCATCGGCCGTGACGCCAGCGAACTGCTGCGCAAAGTGAAGGC
>JBHADS010000343.1:0-13106 GCA_041855185.1 Lautropia sp.
GCGCACGACCCGACACGCCGGTGGCGACGCAGCTGATCCGCGAGGCCAGCCAGCGCGCGCCCGGCCTGGCGAACATCCTGCTGCACGCGATGGACACCGAGCATGAAAGCGGTCTGAGCCACTGGCAGTCAAGCTGGCACACGATGCAGCAGCTGTTCGGCGCCGCTGCCAGCAGCCTGGCGGCTGCCGAGGATCTGCTCGGCAATCTGCACATCGAAGAGCAGACCATGCACGTCAATATCGCACGTCAGCATGATCTGAGTCTGCCGGGCATTCTGGTCCAGGCGCTCACCCCCAAACTGGGCAAGGCCGAAGCAATCAAGCTGATCGAGGATCTGGTGCAGATTTCCCGCACCAACCACTGGTCGTTGCGTCAGACGCTGGGACGGGACCCCCGGATCTCGTCCATCATGAATCTGAGCGACCTGGAACGGCTGTTCGACCCGGCGGGCAATCCGGGCGCCACGCCGGTGATGGTCGGCCAGATCGTCCAGGCATGGCGATCCGGCCGTTGATGCCGGGTGGAGGAAGGCACACAACGCCAAGGCGACAGAGCGCGATGACGCCGTAGTGCCTCGATGCCTCAATGCAGCAGCAACGGCTGCTGCATCAAGCCCTGAAAACTGGACAGAAAGTGGTCGACCTCCTCCATCGTCGGTTCGGCTGCGATCAGCGTGGAGACATCCTGACGGAACTTGTCTGCCATCATGCCGCCAATGAAGATTTCGCGCTTCGCCGCCTTGTCCATGATTTCATAACCACGGCAGATGCGGTCGGGCTGTTCCCCATTGAACTCCACGATGCAGTAGTTCGCACTGTTGTAGATCATGTTCATTTATTTGACTTCCCCAAACGGCGGAAGCCAGTGTTGGCCAGACCAGGGCTTATTCCCTAGTCAGGGCCGATGATCGATCACTGCTCTCCGATGAGCGTGCGAACCCCTGTCGACAGGGCAACGATCAGGCGATCCACAGGTGCTGCAGCTGCTGGATGGCGACGTTCAGCGCCGCCAGGTCCGTACCTTGCGCCATACCGAGCCACAAGCGGTTATCCAGACGCCAGACGGTTTCCTGCAACCGAGGAACGGGGCTCAAGTCCTGCCTGCAGGCGCCGAGAGACCGCTCGTCGGCGTCCGGCTGCACCGCTGCCCCGACATGCCACGCATAGGCGCTTCGAGCCGTCTGCAGCACCGCGTGTGCGGCGCAGACACCGGGAATGGCCGCCAGGGCTTCGAGCCGCTCCAGCACCTCCTGACGGCTCGGCAAGCCCCCATCCGCGGGCCAGCAGAGGCGCAGGCTCCGATCCGCCGGCCACGCATCATCTGCCCCCAAAGGATCATGATGCTGCCGTTGCCAGTCCGCCACCTCAAGCGGTTCCACCGAGGCCATCGATGCCGGAAGCGCTCCCTGCCCCTCGGACGCGCCCTCAGACCTGGCAGGAGGCGCTGACAGCGGCCAGACGCTGATGCTCGCCCATCCCGGCGGCACCTCGCCGGCACTCGGCTGCGCCGCGACATGTCCCGGCGCGGCTGGCAGCACCCGCACCAGCTCGCTGATCCGCAGGTACTGGTCGAAGGGCGGAGAACGCAGCTGATCGATGATCGACATCAGATGGCTGCCTCGCTCGTCCAGCTCCAGATACAGGCGCTGCCAGCCCGATTCGCGCAGCAAGCGGACCAGGGTGGTGCGGAACACCGGCCCGCCCAGGCAACAGATGCAGCCACCAAGCAACTGCTGATCGGGCGCTCCCCCAGACAGGGCTTCCGGCAGCGCTACGGATGCAGCAGCGGCAGCATAGGATGGCAAGGAGGGCGCGCCCGGCCGTGCGCCGTGCTGCGCCCCCCTCAGCCCCTTCGGCCCCATCGGCGTGCCCGCCTCGGCCCTGTCCGGGGCCAGGAGGGGCTGACCCGCCGAGGCGGGAGCCGCCTGCATCCAGAGGCTGGGCCGCTGTGGCTGCCCCTGCGGCCCGGCCGGACGGCGCAGCATCCGGATGTACTGCGCGCGCGCCCAGGCCGAGGGGCCGCTGATCAGGCAGACCTCTCGCCGCGCATGGGAATGGATCGAGTCTTTCATGGGAGGGATGCAGCCAGGCTGCGTCTGCGAGAACCGGGACACCGGAATGATCGCAGGAACCCGGCGTGTCGGGCAGCACGCCCCATCGGCGTGCCCGTCTGCACAAGCACCCTCAGAGGACAGCAGCGGCATCGGCCGGTCTCGGGATCTGTCTGGACAGCTCAGAAGCGCGCGGGATCTCGGCCGGAATCGGCAAAAGGCCCGTTCCTGGGAACGGGCCTCGGATGGCGGATGGAGGTTTCAGCCCCGGGACGCCTTGCGGCCGCCCTTGGGCGAAGGCTCAGCGCTGCTGTGCGGGGTCAGTAACCCGGGTCATGACGCCGTTTGATCAGACCTTTCTTCAGCAGCATGTCGAAGGCATCGTACAGGCTTCGATAGCGGGGCAGAAGATCGCGGTATTCGTGCACTTGACGCCGGCCATTGATCAGAAACAGCAGCATCCGCAGCCGATCGGGCAGCTCGGAATTGCCCCCGCGCGACAGCACCAGCGCACCGCGCATGGTCTGCACGAACACTTCGTTGTCGGCGATGTCGGTGACGCCAGCCTTGACGATGGCGTCGAGCTTGCTGGACCAATCGGTCGATCCGCCTTGAATCATGATGCGCTGCTCCTCGATAGGGATTCGGCCGAACGAATCCACGTTGTATCAGGCACTACCATGAAGCAGTGTATGTCGCCCCCATCGCGCCCGCCGTGTCGGGGTTCACGCACACACACGTCCATCCAACGATGGGCCCAACAAATGTCACGACAGGCATCACCCCCCACAGCGGCCTGGCCTCAGCCCCTGCCACACCCGACAGCCAGGGTGGGCACGGCGTCAGCGCTCTGTGTGTGGGAGCGCCCAGGCGGCTGGCGATGATCCTGTGCCTGTCGGTACAGCGATCCACCGAAAGCGTCGGCGCAGACGCGGGCCGAGCCGGCAGAGGAACCACCTGGCCGCAAAGTGCGGAAGAATCGGGGGTGTTGCCGGGAAGTCCGGCATGACGGACACCGGGCAGGATGTCGTCATGCCAGCGGCTGGCGAGGTACCAGCGCCCCTCCCGTTCAGATCGACTGGCTGACGCCGCGCCGATAATTGCCTTTGGACAGATCGATGCCCAGTTGCTTGAGCTTGCGATAGAGGTGGGTGCGCTCCAGGCCGGTGCGCTCGGCCACGCGCGTCATGCTGCCGTGCTCACGGTGCAGATGGTGCTCGAAGTAGGCACGCTCGAAGGCTTCGCGGGCTTCACGCAGGGGCACGTTCAGCGGCAGATCGCGCACCATGATCGAGGGATGCAGGTTCATGCTGGGCATGCCCGTGACCGGCGCGGCGATGAACTGAGCCGAAGGCGAGCTCAGCGGCAGAACCTGATGCACGGTCTGCGAGCTCGGCACTTGCAGCATCGACAGCGGCGTGGTGGTGGCCGGCGAGGCGGCTTGCATGCCAGCCGTGGCGCCATTGGCGCGAGACTGCATCACGCCCTGCTTTCCCTTGGCCAAGCCCTGCTCCACCGCCTTCAGCAGTTTCTGCAATGCAATGGGCTTCTCCAGAAAATCCATTGCACCGATGCGGGTCGCCTCGACGGCTGTCTCGATGGTGGCGTGCCCCGACATCATGATGACGGGCATGGTCAACTGGCCTGCCGCAACCCACTCCTTCAGCAAGCTGACACCATCGGTATCAGGCATCCAGATGTCCAGCAGCACCAGATCCATCTTGGATGCTGCCATGGCCTCACGTGCGCGCTGTGCATTCTCCGCAACCGTGACCGCGTGCCCTTCATCACCCAGGATTTCGGACAGCAACTCACGGATGCCCATCTCGTCATCGACTACCAGAATTTCTGCCATTTCTTTTCCAGCAAATCAGGTATCTGCCAAGGAGGAATTCCTCAGGCGGCCAGCCGCAGCATGCAGAAGGCTACCCCGCGGATACCAAGTTGTTCATGCATCCTCAAAATTGTCTGCTTTTTTTACGAACTTCGCAAAAGTAATATAGATGTAAGCGCCGGAAACCAAACGTGTTTTAGATGCAACATTAAAAGACTGCTCAGGGGTCTTTTCCCGCATGATGGGATCGTGATGATTCCCCACCTCGATCGTGCCACCGTGCTCCTGAACGATCTTCTTGACGATGGCCAGACCCAGCCCCGTTCCCTTCGCCTTCTGACTGACATAAGGCTCAAAAACACGGGGCAGCAGCCCCGGCGGGAAGCCTGGGCCATTGTCTCTGACCCCCAGCCTGACGCCAGTGCACAGACCATTGGCATTGTGTATTAAGTCCGTACTGATCTCAATCAGACGCACGGCCTGCTGCTCGGTTGCTTCGTTGGCGTTTTTTAACAGATTGTGGACTATTTGCCGTATTTGTCCAGCGTCTCCCAGGATTCTTGGCAGCTTCGGCGCCAGTCTGCTCCGGATGCTGAGGGTGGGATCGGTATCGCTGTACAGGTTCAGCAGCTCGGTGATCAGCTCGTTCAGGTCGAGTTCGACGAGTTTGGCGGCCGGCAGACGCGCATAGTCTCTGAATTCGTCAACCATCACTTTCAGCGCATTGACCTGAGTGACGATGGTCTGGGTGTTGCGTTCAAGCAAATCCCGCTCGCTGCCCTGCAGGGCCGGGGTCAGCTTGAACTGCATCCGCTCGGCCGCCAGCTGGATCGGCGTCAGCGGGTTCTTGATCTCGTGGGCCAGACGACGGGCCACCTCGCTCCATGCCCGGGCCCGCTGGGCAGAGATCACATCGCTGATGTCGTCGATCACCAGCACGTGATCGCCTTCGGCCTCGGGCATCAGCGCACCGCGCAGCAACAGGGTCTTACCCGGATTCTTCCGCTCGACCTGGCCCGATTCGGCCTCTGCACCGATGACGATCTGGCGCTGCCAGGTGCCGCTCTGCGTGTCGACCGCCTCACCGAAGGCGCGGGCGATCTCGCTTTCAAACTTGTCCAGCCCAGCGAGGCCGCTCAGCGGCACGCCCAGGCTCTGATCCACCGGCAAGCCCAGGATCTGTTCGGCACCGTGGTTGATCATCGTCACCTTGAACTGACGATCGAAGACGATGACCCCGGCGCTGAGGTTGGCGAGCACGCTGGCCAGACGGGCATTGGCCTGCTCCAGCCCCAGGCGTGTCCGCGCCACCTGGCTGCGCGCCTCCTCCAGCTGCTGGATCATCGCGTTGAAGGACTGGGTCAGCGCCCCCAGCTCGTCCCGCCCCATGTAGTCCTTCAGCGGCCGGAAATCGCCCTCGGCCACGGCGCGGGTGCCAGCCTCCAGCATCGACAGCGGGCCGGTCATCCAGCCGGCCAGCAGGAAGGCCGCAGCGATGGCCGAGAAAATCGTCAGCAGCACCGTCACCGTCAGGGTGATCCGGAAAATCCGCTTCAAGCCCCGGCGCGACAGCGATAATTCTTGATAATCCCTGAAACCGCCCTGCACGGCTTCTGCATTCTGGGCCAGCGCCGTCGGCACCGGCTGCACGAATTGCAGATAGCGCGTGTCCTCGCCACCGGACTCGACCCCGGACGCAATCGGCACCAGCACGCGCATTCGCAACAGCTGCGTGGTGTTGTCCAAGGGGCCGACCCGGCTCTCGCTGCTCTCGATGGCGGCGTAATGACGGGCCAGACGCAGCTGGCGCAGGGCAGCAGCGGAGGGCAGATCCGGAATCAGCGAGGCGTAGCGCCCGCCTGCACTATGAATGACGCGCCCTGATCCGGTCAGGATCACGGCCTCCTGCACGCCGAAACGCTCGCGCACCCGGTCCAACGCTTCGGCCTGCGAGACGGCGGTCAGACCCCGCAGTTCACCGGCCGCCAGCTTGCTCTTGGCGCTGAGGTCCAGCAGCATCGAATCCAGCGAGGCCCGTCCCAGACTCAGACCCGATTCGAGTGCACGTTCCATCGGGACATCGAACCAGGACTCGATCGAACGCTCCAGGAACTGCACGGCGATCAGATAGATCAGCAGCACCGGGATGACCGTCATCAGCACGAAGGCAATGGCCAGGCGCGCCATCAGGCGGGTGCCGAACAGGCGTTGCCGGAAGCGAAGCAACAGACGCCGCGCCAGCTCCATGGCCAGGATCGCCAGCCCGAGGGCGACGCCGACGTTCAGCCAGAGCAGCAGGCCATAATGCTGTTGGAATAAATTATTATTGATGCTGGCCAGGGACAGCAGGGACAGGAGCACGGCAGCAAAGGCTACCGACAGCACCAGCGCCAGCCGCAGAACCCGGGTTACGGTTCGGGTGTCGGTAGGGTCGGGACCACGAAGGACATGCCTTTCCATGCCGATTGAGAGTTCCAGTCAGAGTCAGTGATGGCCGTTATCTGGAACGGCTTGGGCAGACGGGAAGAATCGAGGCGCATCCGCACCCGAATCAGATAGGAGCGGTCCCGGCGGAACCGGTTCACCTGTGCGATCACCCAGTCCTTCGGGCGGCGCATCAGCGACAGCGCATCGTCGAGACTGGTGAACGATTCACTGCCCTTGGCCCAGGAGACCCGGTATTCCCGGGTCAGCGCATGGTAGGAAAGGCGCCACTCCATCTGGCCCTGCAGGGTGGTCTCGTCGAACCAGAAGGAACGCGGCCGGATCACCTCGAACTCGGTGACGAAATGCAGGGGCAGCCCCCTGGATACCGCATCCTTGAGCGCGTCGCTCAGATCGATGATGAACTCTGCATCGAGCAGCAATAGGCCATCCGCAGGCGAAAGATCCAATCGAATGCTTTTCACCTGCATCGAGTCGCTGGCCTGAGAAGGCGCCCCTTGCATCAGCAACGCCAAACCCACCAGCGTCACCAGAGCACGACGCCTATTCACCAATCCTTGCTCAGTAGCGCGTAGAAGAATCCGTCATGGTCGTTGTGTTCATCGGAACACGGCAACAGCTGCCCCGACGCCGGCCATTGCGGCCAGCCCGGCAACTCGGTTTCCCGCTGCCAATGGCAATCCGTCTGTCTTGAAATGAACGACCCGACAACCCGCTCCCCTTCCTCTGGAAAAATCGAGCAGGTTGCGTAGAGCAATTTACCACCCGGACGCAACAGAGGCCAAAGCTTCTCCAGAAGTTCGGTCTGCGTTGCAGAAAATGTCTCAATATCACGACGTTCGCGGTGGAGAAGCACATCCGGATGGCGCCGCACGATGCCGGACGCACTGCAGGGCGCATCCAGCAGAATCCGATCGAAAAGCGCCCCATCCCACCAGGTATCGGGTCTGGCCGCATCGGCAGCTTTCAGATGGGCGCCCCAACCGGATTCATCGTCGCCCAGCAGCGGCAGCCGGGAGCGACGCAGGTTCTGCTCGATCAGTTCCACACGTCCGGGGTCGATATCGAGCGCCCAGACCTCGCAATCGGCCTTCTCGAGCAGATGGGCCGTCTTGCCGCCGGGTGCCGCACAGGCGTCCAGGATGCGCTCGCCCGGTTGCGGGTCCAGCAACTGGGCGGCGCACTGGGCGCCCAGATCCTGCACACTGAACAGGCCGTCGTCGAAGTCAGGAATCTGCTCCACCGGCAAGGGCTGATTCAGCACCAGTCCATCAGCGCCCAGGGCACGGGCCTCGATACCCGCTTCGGCCAGCAGGGCGAGCGCCTGTGCTGGATCGCTCATCCGCGCATTGACCCGCAGGCTGAGCGGCGCCCGCGCCAGCGAGGCCAACAGGATCGATTCCCAGCGGTCGGGCCACTGGCGGCGCACCTTGTCCACCCACCAGGCGGGATGATTGAAACGGGCTTCGTCGGGCAGCGGTTCGGACATCAGCGCCTGGCGCTCACGGACGAAGCGCCTCAGCGTGGCGTTGATGAAGCCCGCCGAGCTGCTGTGCGCAACCCCTTCGGGCAGCTTGCCGACCGCCTTGACGGTCTGATCGATGATGACGGGCACGGGCCGGCGCCCGTCGATGATCTGCGCCAGTCCCAGGCACTGCAAGGCTGCCAGCAGCGGTGCCGGCGCCTTGCGATTGAGATGCTCGGCCAGATACGCGAGCAGGCCGTGCTGACGGGTCACGTCATAGGCCATGTTGCGCACCGCCTTGGCCGAGGCGGCCGGCAGCCCCTCGGTCTGCCGCTTCAGGCACTCATCCAGATGCGCGCCCGCCAGCATGTCGCGCAGCGCAACAGCGGCGGCTACCAGCTCATCGGCCAGCGCCGCCCGCAACACCGATCCCGGTCGGGAGGATCTACCTGAGGGATTAGTTTCCACCGATGTTCATCGCCAGCAATCGACGAATCCGTTCTTCCGTTGCCGGATGGGTGGAAAACAGAGTCTTCAGGCCGCCACCTGTCAGCGGGTTCATGATCATCATCTGGGCAGTTTCCGGGTGTGCCTCGGTAGTATGCAACGGAATGCCCGCCGCGTAGTGCTGGATTTTTTCCAGCGCGGCCGCCAGCGCCTTCGGATCGCCACTGATCTCGGCACCCAGCCGGTCGGCCTCGTATTCACGCGCCCGCGAGATCGCCATCTGGATCAGCGAAGCAGCCAGCGGCGCAAGGATGGCCACCAGAATGCCCGCGATCGGGTTGGTGGGACGGCCTTCCTCGTCGCGCCCGCCGAAGAACATTGCGAAGTTGGCCAGGGCGGAAATGGCACCGGCCATCGTTGCCGAGATGGTCGAGATCAGGATGTCGCGGTGCTGGACGTGGGCCAGCTCGTGCGCCATCACGCCGCGCACCTCCCGTGCGTTGAGCAGGCGCAGCAGGCCGGTGGTGGCCGCCACGGCGGCATTCTGCGGGTTGCGGCCGGTGGCGAAGGCGTTGGGCGCATCCTCATCGATCAGATAGACACGCGGCATCGGCAGGTTGGCCTTCTGGGCCAGCTCCTGCACCATGTTGTAGAACTGCGGGGCGGAAGCCGCATCGACCTCGCGGGCGTTGTACATCTTCAGCACCATCTTGTCCGAGAACCAGTAGGCGAAGAAGTTGGTGGCGAGCGCAAAGCCCAGGGCGATGATCATGCCCTGCTTGCCACCCAGCGAGGCGCCGATCACCCCGAACAGTGCCACGATGGCCGCCATCAGGGCAGCCGTTTTGAACCAGTTGAACATCCGTTTCCTTTTCAGTCAGAAAAGCCAGTCGATGTGAGTCGTACCGTCTTGCAGCGTCAGACGAGCTGTAGATAAGGGCGGCTCCGCCCCGTTTCAAGGAGAGACGAACTGGTCGCCGACGCTCAGCGCAAAGCCGCGCAGAAAGGCATCGACCGGCTGCCGCCGCCCACCCGGGCGCTGCATTGCCTGCAGCCGCAGCATGCCTTCGCCGCAGACCACATCGATACCCGTGGGCCCGAGCGCCGCAATGGTGCCAGGCGCGAAAGCGCCGACGGCATCGGTCAGCAGCTGCGGCTCGAACACCCGGAATGCGCCTTCGGCCTCACGCCCCGCCAATTGTGTGACGGCTCCCGGCGGATCGAAGGCCCGGATGTGACGGCAGATCTGCTCGGCGGTGTGCGTCCAGTCGATGCGCACCTCGCGCTTGTCGATCTTGGCGGCGTAGCTGACCCCTTCGGCAGCCTGGGGCACGAAGTGCAGTGCGCCGGCCTGCAGACGATCCAGCGCTTCGACGATGGCCTCGGCGCCCAGCGCCGCCAGCCGATCGTGCAGGCTGCTGGCCGTGTCCCGATCGCTGATGGGGGTCCGGTATTCCAGACCGACCGGTCCGGTATCGAGCCCGGCTTCCATCTGCATGATGCCGACACCGGTCTCGGCATCACCGGCCTCGATGGCGCGCACGATCGGCGCCGCACCGCGCCAGCGCGGCAGCAACGAGGCATGGATGTTCAGACAGCCCAGCCGCGGCAGATCGAGCACATCCTGCGGCAGCAGCAGACCATAGGCAGCCACCACCATCACATCCGGCTGCAGGGCCCGCAGCGCCTCACGGCAGGCTTCGGCCTGCTGGTTGCGGGTTTCGCGCCGCTCGGCCTGCTCGGCGTTTTCTTCCGCCGAGGCGGGCCGGATGCGCAGCGCCTCGGGCTGCAGCACGGGCAGCCCCGCCTCCAGCGCCCGCTGCTTGACGGCCGACGGCAGCAGCTTCTGCCCCCGGCCCGCAGGCCGGTCCGGCTGGCTCAGCACGGCGACGACGGCATGGCGGGAGTGCAGCAGCGCATCGAGCGCCCGGGCGGCAAAGACCGGCGTTCCCGCAAAAACGACCCGCAGTCCCTCGGTCCGGCTTGTCATGGCATGCGCCCCCGTCGACGAAAAAAAGATGAATACCGGCGCGGCCTCAGGCGGCGCTGCGTTCCTGCTTGATCAGTTTCTGCCGGATGCGGTTCTGCTTCAGGCGCGACAGATACTCGACGAACAGCTTGCCATCGAGATGATCGATCTCGTGCTGGATGCAGACCGCCAGCAGGCCATCGGCTTCGAGCGTGAAGGGCTTGCCGTCCAGATCCAGCGCCTGCACGGTGACGGCATCGGGGCGCTCGACCTTGTCATAGATGCCAGGCACCGACAGGCAGCCTTCCTCGTAGCACTGCAGCGTGTCGCTGTGCGCCACGATCTCGGGGTTGATGAACACCCGCAGCTGATCGTGCGTCTCGGAAACGTCGATCACCACCACCCGCTCGTGCACGTTGACCTGCGTTGCCGCCAGGCCGATGCCAGGCGCGGCATACATGGTCTCAGCCATGTCCGCCACCAGGCGACGAATACGGTCGTCCACAACCTCGACCCGTTTGGCTACCGTATGCAACCGGGCGTCAGGATGCTTGAGTATGTCTAGAACAGCCATCGGAAACTATCCACCACTGAACCTGTCGCCCGTTGTCGGGGCAGGATGCTGTCAGAAAGAATTGCACACATCAGGTCGGCACGCATCGCCATCGCACAAGCGACGCGCGCGGACCGATCCCAAGGACCGACCATACCGATGAAAAAGTTTAGCACCCAGGCGTTGAGCGCCCTGAGCCTCAGCATCGCCGTGGCGATGAGCAGCTTGCTGCCCCAGGCGGCTTCGGCCCAGCCTCGTCAGGATGACATCCAGCTTGCGGCCGATGCCCCCGACCGGTATACCGTCGTCAAGGGCGACACGCTGTGGGGCATTGCTGGTCACTTTCTGCAGCAGCCCTGGCGCTGGCCGGATATCTGGCAGCTCAACAAGGCCGAAATCAGCAACCCGCATCTGATCTATCCGGGCGACATTGTATATCTGGATCGTTCGGGCGCCACCCCCCGTCTGCGCCTGGGCAAACGCCTGGACACCGATGGTGGCGACAGCCTGAGCAACGGGCGAAACGGTGGCCTGAACGGGCGCGGCATCTCGCACCTTGAGCCGACCGTCCGCGTCAGCGCCCTCGAAGCCGGTGCCATTCCGACCATTGCGCTGGGCAACATCCAGGCATTCATCAACCGCTCGCTGATCGTCGAACCGGATCAGCTGAAAACGGCGCCGCGCATCCTGGCCACGCAGGAAGGCCGGGTCAATCTCGGTCAGGGTGATCGGGCCTACGTCCGCGGCCTGCCCGCAGACAACGATACCCGTGCCTGGCACGTCTATCGCCCGGCCCGTCCGATGCTCGATCCGGTCACGCGCAAGCCGATCGCCCATGAGGCCCAGTTCCTCGGTACGGTCCAGGTCATCCGCAAGGGCGACCCCGCCACCATCGAGGTCGTCAGGCTGAACGAGGAGATCACCGAAGGCGATCGTCTGGTGGAAGCCACCGAAGATCAGAGCTTCAACTTCGTGCCCCGGGCGCCGGAAGGCATCGAAGTCAACGGCCGCATCGCCTCCGTCTACCGGGGCATCACCCAGGTGGGACGCAACAGCGTGGTTGCCATCAACAAGGGCCGCGCACAGGGCATCGAGAACGGCTTCGTGCTGAAGATCGAACAGGCCGGCCGGGTGGTTCGGGACCGCGAAACCCGCGAGAACATCCAACTGCCGAACGAGGAAGTCGGCCAGCTGCTGATCTTCCGCACCTTCGACAACATTGCCTACGGTCTGGTGGTCAACACCTCGCACCCGATCTCGGTCGGGGACATCGTGTCGAACCCCTGATCGTCCCATGAGACCATAGCCATGAAAACTGCTCTTCTGCTTCCTATGATCGCTGTAATCAGCGCATGTGCGTCTACCCCTGCCCCACGTCCATACGAAGTCTGGGAAAAAGAAGGGATGTCAGCACAAGAAAAACAGGATCAGCTTGGCTACTGTCGTCACGAAGTTCAAGCAGCAGCCAAGGAAAAGCATCATGCTGAACGGCTGATCGGCTACTGCATGCTCTCGCACGGATACAAGAAGGTCACGGTCCACCCCTGATCGGCTTGTATCGCCACATCACACAGACCGGCCGAGGCACCGCTTCGGCCGGTCTTTTCGTTGGAGCCGGGTCCGACAACGGGCCGATATGACGGGGCCGGCTCGGTCATCCGGCTGATGTGCCGCAGGAAAGCCTTTGGCAAGATCGACGGGCTTGCCTGTCCAGCCCACTCAGCACCATGAAGCGCTCCCCGTCCTGTCCTGCCCCCTCGGCTGCCCCTGACCCCGACAGCCTGGCCGCCTGGCTTCGGCTGGCCCATACCCCGGGCATCGGCCCGGTGCGCGGCCAGCACTTGCTGCGCCACCTCGGCCCACCGGAAGCAATCTTTCGCACGCCGGCACCGCAACTCCGCGCCCTGCTGGGCCAGGAAACCCTGGTTCACGCCCTGCTGCACGAAGATCCGCAGAGCAGCCGCGCCGTGGAGGCCGCCCTGAACTGGCAGGCCCAGGGGCCCCGGCGCCATCTGCTGACCCTCGACGACCCGCGCTACCCGGCCACCCTGCTCCATCTGAGCGATCCGCCGCTGCTGCTCTATGCCGAGGGCAAGCTGCAAGCGCTGACCCCGCCAGCGCTTGCCATCGTCGGCAGTCGGCGTGCGACACGGGACGGACTGGGCCTCGCCTTCCAATTTGCCGAAGCGCTGGTCGAACGAGGACTGGTGATCGTCAGCGGTCTGGCCGAAGGCATCGACAGCGCCGCCCACCAGGGAGCACTCGCCGGCCGGGACAAGGTATCGCATGCCGCGTGCAGCACCATCGGCGCGCTGGGCAGCGGCATCGATCGCATCTACCCC
>JBHADS010000344.1:0-2641 GCA_041855185.1 Lautropia sp.
CCAGCGTGCAGCGCGGCGCAGCGGCAGCGCTCGCCATCGATTACTACGACATGGGTCGCCAGACCGGCCGGATGGTGCTGCGCATCCTGAAGGGCGAGAAGCCCGGTGATATCGCCAGCGAAACCGGCGATACGCTGAAGCTGACACTGAACCTGAAGGCCGCCAAGGCGCAGGGCGTGGTGTTTTCCGAGGCACTGCTCGCCGAGGCCGATGAGGTCATCGGCAAGAACTGAGGCCCGGCGCCTGCCTTCTGCAGGCTGCAGCGCAGCTGCACAGACGGCGGCGCTGCGGCGTGCCTGCCGTGACTGAGCCCCATCAGAACCTGCGTGCAACAAAAAACCGGCTCGAAGGCCGGTTTTTTGTTGCCTGATCCTGCGCTTCGGCTCGGCGCGGCAACCCGATCATCGATCGGGCTGTGAGGCCAAGCGAAACGCTGCCGAAACCGGCAGCGGCAGAGACAGCGGCAGGGAATCAGCCGATCCGATCAGAGCGCTGCGTCCTTGATCTTCTTCAGGGCACGGACCTTGATCCGGACCGTGGCCGGCTTAGCGGCAAACTCGCGCTCCTCACCGGTGAAGGGGTCGATGCCCCGACGCTTCTTCTTGGCCGGTACATCCTGCACGCCGATCTTCAGCAGACCGGGCAGCGTGAATTCACGGGCACCTTTCTTGTGTACGGAAGCCAGAATCGTGAGTTCGAGAGCTGCCATGACCGCCTTGACGGCCTTGGTCTCGATGCCGGTCTGCTCGGCGAGGTGCTGCGCCAGCCCAGCCTTGGTGAAGGTTTCCTTCAGTGGCTTGAGTGCAGTGCTGGTTGCCTTGGTCTTGGCGGCAGTCGGTTTGGCTGCTGCTTTCTTGGCGGTGGTGGCAGCAGCGCGCTGTGGCTTTTTAGCAGTTGCCATGATGTCGTGAAACAGAGTGATGATCGGACAAAAACGGAAGTCTGCCCCGTTCCAGGGCGGGCATTTGCATCACACGCTCCAGGGACAGGGGGTTGCAATCTTAACAACGCACGGAATCAAAACACCAGCCATTGCGCCGAAGCGTTGGTTGCTGACTGCATTTTCCAAATTCTTGCAAGGGATGATGCGCAGAAAAACTCGGGATTTCACGGTTATTTCCGCACTTTTTTCTCTTGGCAAAAAACCGGTCCGTGCTCTGGAAGGTGCGGCAGACGGGAATGGGCGCCTGCTGCACCGATCAGCGCTTGCCGCCCTTGGCCGAGCCCAGCGACTGACCGCCGAGCGCCGCCCGAAGCTTGTCGGCCATGGCCGAATTACTGGGGAAGCTCTTCTGCGGGCGGCCCGAACGGGCATCGTTGCCGGCGGGGCGGCCCGCAGCGCCGGAGCGCTTGCCATGCGGCGGGCGTCCATTGTCCTTCGACGACGGGTTCGCCGGATGGGCCGCCTTGCCGCCCTCTGCGCCGCGCGGGCGCTGTCCACGGTGCCGAGGCTGGCCGGGGCGCTGCTCTCCCGCCTGTGCGGCACGGCCGGCCTCGCCGGTCTGTACCCCCTGGGGGTGCGAGCGATTCGGTAGGGCCGACCGATCGGCGCTCTGATTATTTGCTGGCTTATCACGACGCGGACGATTCGGCCGGTTGCCGCCGGCCCCTGCTGCGGGCTGCGCCTTGTCGCCGGGACGGCGGCCCTGCTGCTGGGGGGGGCGCGGGCCGGGCCGTGTGCTGGTAGCCTGGCTCTGATTCTGGCGGTAGGCTTCCGGCAGATCGATGACCCCCTGTTCCCCGAACTGCAGGTCGATGGTCTTCGTCTCCTTGCCATCGTCGAAGCTCAGCGTGCAGTGCAGCGGCGAGTTCCAGCGGATGCCTTTCAGCGAGCCGAGTACGAGCCGATGCAGCGCGTGGACACGGGCGGCCATCGCCATCACATCGGGATCCGGCTCGCTGAATTGCGGGGAGAGCTCGATCTGCAGGTGCAGCGGGGCCGCCGCGGCCAGCGACATCATCGCTTCGCGCAGGGCACGACGCAGCTGGTTGATTCGCTCACTGCTCAGGGCAGGGGCCGGTGCGTCGCCTTCGGTGGTACGGCTGGGCGGCACCAGCAGGGCGCCTGCCTGGCGTTCGACCTTCTGCAACAGCGCCTTCAGACCGCTCAGCAGCTCGGTTTCACTGCACTTGCCCGCCTGAAAATCCGCTTTCAGCTGCTTGCGCTCGTTGATCAGCCGGGATTCGTCCCGCTGCAGATAGCCGAAACGGATGTTGCCCGCCAGTTTCGACAGGCGCGCGATTCCGTGGGCCACCATGATCAGCGCTGCACGGATCTGATCGTCGATCGCCTGGGCGGGGGCGGGCAGCGGTTCCGGTGCGGCGCTTGCTGGGGCTGCGCTCGCGGCGGCTTCAGTGCCGGCTGCTGCGATGGGGGCAATGCCGCCGTCCTCCGGAGCCTGTCCGCCCGGTGCTTCGGCACTGCTGTTTTCGGCGCTGATGGGCGACGCCGGCGTTTCGGCGGGCTTCGCGGTGTCGGGGCGCGGGTCGCTCCGGGCGTCCGTGCTTTCCGCCGGCTGTGCGGCTGCATCGGAAGGGGCGGGCGAGCCCTCGGTCTGCACGGGGGCCGCGACAGGAGGCTGGGCTGCGGCGGCGGCGTTTTCCGGGGCTGGAGGGTTTTGCGTTTCTTCGATGCTCACGG
>JBHADS010000345.1:0-2603 GCA_041855185.1 Lautropia sp.
AGCTCGAAGCTCGCACGAAGGTCGGGGCGGCCGTTGGGGGCGATCGGCTTGCCGCGGCCGACCGGGCCACTCGAGGGCTGGGCGCCGAAGTTCAGCGCGCTGGTGTCGTGCGCCAGCATGGCAGCCAGCACATCGGCACTGATACCTGCTATGCCGATCGCCTGCCGGGTGGGGAGGCTGGTCGGGCCCACCGGCACCCGGGCACCTTCCTGGGCGCTGCCATTCGGCGTCATCCAGTAGCGCAGGCCCGACTGATTCGGGTAGGCGCGGCGGTCGTCGACGATGTAGGTGCTCTGCACGTCGCTTCTGCCCAGGCCGTCGGCGAAGCTCCAGTTGGCCGGCACGGTCCAGACGGTGCACGAGAGCCTGCGGGTTTCGGCGATGCGGATGTCGAAGCACTGGCGCAGTTCGTTGGCACGGCTGCCCTTGATCACGAGCAGATCGAGCTGGGCGCCGTTGTCACCCGTCCAGCGGTGCACGACGGTATTCAGCGGAATGCGGTCGCCGATGCGAAGCGTGAAGGGGGCGCCGGTGCTGGATTTCACCGCCGCCTCGGCGCCACCAGCTGCCGGATCGGCCTCACTCTGCCAGTCCTTGTAGACACGCCGGCCCATGCTCAGGTCGCCGTCGGCCTGCAGGCGCATCAGTTCGGTCCCGGCCGGTTTGTTGCTCAGCTCATCCAGACTGAAGGGCGGGCGGCTGGAGCTGTTGGGGTCCACGTTGACCCAGATCGGCAATGACAGTGTGAGCTCATTGAAGCGCCCGCCGGAGAAGCTGAACTGGCGCAGTGCGTCGGGGCCGCCGTCACCTGCGATTTCGTTGCGGACCACATAGCGGCCGGCGAGCGCGCTTTCGCGCCAGACACGCTGGTTGCCGCGCAATGCTGGCATGACGGGAGCGGGGATGATCGAGGCGCGTGCGTAGGGGCCGCTGGCCAGCAGGGCGAACATGCCACCGGCCATATCGGTGTCCGTCAGCAGCATAGACGCGAGCAGTTCGGCACTGATGCTGCCGGCTTCGACCGCGGCCTTGGTGCGGTAGACGCTGCCGTCGTTGTCAGCCTGCCCGGCGGTTTGTGCGGCGACGGAGGCCAGCTCCTGCTCGAGCAGGTCCGGCGTGGACGGGCTCTGGGTCTCGGTACTCTGCCCAACGGCTTTCTGCTGCGCCTGTTCGGCTGACCCCGACGTACCGGCGTCTCCACCGCAGGCCGCCAGAAACAGCAGCACGGCTGCGGCGCCTGCACTCAAAACGTGGTTTTTCATCAACATATTGCACCTGCCTTTCACAAAAAATCGTCACCGATGACTATCGATCTTAGGGGCTTGCCTGCCGGGAATCGCCGGCAATTGGTTTCCTGACTGTTAGCTTTCTTTCTGGATGTTCGGGTTTGGGAGTGCATCGAAGCACTTGGTTTCAATCTGTCGGTTCTGGCGCGGGGGGCTGCAGCAAAAATGCCGCATGGTTGTTGTTCAAAAGATACGTCCGGAGGATATTGCCTGCCAGGCGCTTGGCGCGGGCGCTTATCCATGCCAAGTCAGGTCATGCTTGTGCTGCCGTGCTGCCGTGCTGCCGTGCTGCCGTGCTGCCGCGCCGGCATGTGCTTCGATGGCCGCCGGAGCGTACCCCGGGGCGGCCAGGCCGCGAGCCCCTCGGACATGCCTGGGCGGCATGAGCACCCGGGGAGCGGCGCCGGCGCCCACCGGCTGGAGAGCCCGAGGGCGTCGGCGGCCCGTGGCACAGCTCAGTTCAGCGCCTCGCTCTGCCAGTAGCGCAAGCCCGATTCACCCGCGTTGACCGAGCGGTCGTCGATCACCGAGATGCCGCGCGAAACCAGGGGTTGACCCAGCGTCCAGCCGGCCGGCACCTGCCAGTTGTGGCAGATCAGGCGCTTGACGACCGGGGCGCCGGCCCTGATCTCGAGGGCGTGGATGTTGAAGCACAGCCGTGCCTGATCCGCCTGGGCGCCGCGCAGCAGCAGCATTTCCGCAAAGTTCCCGTTGCTGGCGCGCCAGCTCTGCAGCTCCTGGTTGAAGGGGACATGGGCGCCCCTGCGGATGCTGTAGGGCCGTACCGCATTCAGTTGCAGGTACTCGGTCGAGATGAGGTTCGGCTGAATCTGCACCGGCATGCCCACCCGTGCCGGCAGGCTCAGGTTCAGCAGCTCGGTGCCTGTGCGGCTGCTGGCGCTGAACTGGATCTTCGACTGGCCCGGCGCCTTGAAGTTCATGTATTCGGGCGCGAGGATCGGGAGGTCCAGCCGAAGCTCGGCGAAGGGCAGTGCCCGTCCCTCGGCCGAGGTCTCGTAGGTGACGGCCTTGAGCGTGTTCAGCTGGTAGCTGAAGTAGGGCAGCTGCACGTAGCGGGGCGAGGCCGTCCATTGCGAACCGCTGATCTCGAAAGCGCTGCCGCCGCTCCAGCGCGCGCCATCAGGCACGGCAGCCGTCCACGGATAGGCGCGGACTGTGCTGCGGAGCCCGGCACGGGCCGCACTGGCGCCGGGGAGCGGGTGCGAGGTGTCCTGGGCGATCATCGTCGCCAGTACATCGCCGCTGATGCCGCCCCAGCCGATCGCGCTGCTGGCACGCAGGCCCATCGGCGAAGTC
>JBHADS010000346.1:0-5627 GCA_041855185.1 Lautropia sp.
AACCCTGACTCGGTTGGTGCCGGCCTTGAGTCGAAGAGGTTCGACTCCGCCATCATTGGTCTGAATAATGTCCAGTCTTGGCGCCATAGTGTTCTCTCTTCTTCCTGATCGTTCTGCTGCCGTCAGGCTGTGCTTGGTTCTTGAAGGCTATTGTGACACGCGGGAGATATTCCCTTTCAAGGGAATCGGTCAATACCGTTCAGTTCTTGGGAGGCGAAGGTATTTACTGAAGTTATGTGACATTCTTCATGCTGCATCGGGCGGAAGGCTTCGCTTCGGCGGGAAACGCTGCCCGTCTCGATGCCTCATTGTGCATGATGCAGCCGTGGATACATTGGTCGGCCACCTTTAGACCAGCGCCAGAGTCTGTTGCTCATCCAGGCCGGTCAGGGGCGTTAAGCCCGATGAGAGCGTGCTCGCCAATGGCGGGCTGCTGCTCATTCCTGCATTGTGGGCAGAGCTCGTCGGCGACGGAAGCGTACTCGATGTCGGAGAGCCTTGCTCGGTGCTCGAGGCCAGCGTAATCGCTCCCGCCTCGAACAGATCCTTCGACGAGAGCACGCTGCTGTCCTCGTCCTGGTGGGTGTCCGTCTCGAGCTGTCGCAGCAGGAAGGCCAGCCGGGGGCGAACCTCGAAGGTGTGCGAGGCCACGGATACGTTCCCTGCCGGGTCAGTGGCCGAAATCAGCAACGAATGGGTCTGGCTGCTGTTGACGGTGGCCGCCGTGAAGGACGGGCTGGTCCAGGCCGCTTCGTCGCCTTGGCCGGGCACCGTGAACTGCTGCGTGACGGTTTGCCGGGCTCCGCCACTGGTGTAGATATAGTCGATGATGATGCGCGAGCCTGCTTCGGCTTCACCGGTGACGGTAAAAGCGGCGCCACTGCGCACCACGTTGTCGGAGCCGACCTCGATGTCGCTGAGGGTCGGCGGCTTGGTGTCGACGGTCAGAGTTGCGCTTGCGCTGCCAGTTGAGGCATTGCCGGCGCGATCGGTGGCTGTAGCCGTGACCGGATGGGCTCCATCGCTGGTTGGCAGCTGTGCAGCGGCGAAAGCGGCCGTCCATTTGCCCGAGGCATCGGCCTGTACTTCCTGCGTCTGTCCTGCCAGGCTGACCTTGACGGTACTGTTGGCTTCGGCAGTGCCCGATACCGAGCTGCCACCTGCCCGTTCGGCGGCGTTCAGATAGTTGTCGGTACCACCAGTGGACTGGATGACCGGCTGGGCCGGCGGTGTGCGGTCGATGGTGATGCTCTGGGTGACGGGGGTTGTCGTATTGCCCGCGTAGTCGCTGGCCGTCAGCGATACGGCAACCGTGCCACTGGCGGGAATGGCGGCGGTGGGAACGTCGATCGACCAGTTGCCGTCGGCACCCACTGTGGCCTCGTAGCTGCGCTGTCCCCAGCTCAGCTTGAGCAGGCTGCCGGCTTCGCCCTGGCCCGACAGCTTGATGGGTTGGGCGGCTTCGGCGCGATTGATGATGTTGTCGGTGGCGACGGCAGTGAGCGTGGGCTGCGCCGGTGCCGTCTCGTCTGCCGTCAGCTTGAAAACAGGCAGCGCCGCAGTGCCGGCTGCATTGGTCTGCGTGACTCGCACGCTCGATTCGCTGTTGAGTCCGGCGGCGGGCAAGGTGCCGGTGGTCGGGGTCAGCGTTGACAGATCGGCCTGCCATTTGCCATCGGCACCCACGGTGCTGCGATAGCTGACATCGGCCACGCTGTCGCCGTTGGTATCGATCTCCAGATTGACCTGCGATCCCGGCGTGCCCGTACCCGCCAGGATCGGGGCGCGTTTCGTGCTGACCGAAGACTGGGTCACGGTCAGCAGGGGGTCGCTCACCGTGCCCGTGCCCCCATCCCCCGTGATCACGGGGGAGGTGGTTGCATCGGTGGTGGGCGTGGCGCTCACCGCTGTGCCGCCTCCGCCTCCACCTCCGCCCGCTGCGGCGGCCACCAGGCCGACCACGGCCGCTGCGCCGACGCCGTACATCAGCGGTTTGTTGTCGGTCCAGCTGGTGCCATCGTCAGCGGTGCTTGGCGCGGCAGCAGCTTTGTAGCTCGGGTCGTGCAGCACGAAGGAACCATCGGACAGGGCACCGATCGCCGGTGTGGCCGGCGTGATGTTGATGGTGCCATCAGTGCCTTCGGCGGGCAGGTTCAGGTGGCAAGGCGCGCTGACGCTGCAGGAACTGTAGAAGCCCAGCAACTCGACCTTGGCTTCGCCCCCATCGGGTGCGGCCCCCGCGACGTCGACCAGGATGCTTGTGTCCTGGCGCTTGATCGTGACGTTGGTGGGAGCCTTGCCGGTTTCCTCGTCGATCAGACGAAACACATCGCCGGGCCGGACATTGAGGCGCACGGTGCCGGCGCGCAGCGGAATACGCGGAGCGCGCGACGCTTGACCTTGTGCGGCGAGAGTTTCGATGACGACTGCCATAGAACGGTCCCAGGAAGCAGAAACTGCTGTTCGTCGGAAGAAATGACCATTCTAGCCGGCCATTGTTGTGAAGTTGCAAAAAAACGATGCTACTCGTACAAAGCTATGGCAAGCGGTGATTTTTCTCTCGCTTTCCCGATCATTCCGCGACCTCGGCTGACAGGGGGAGCGGCTCCCTGTCCTGACTGACACTGACATCGAGATCGACATCGATGCCGACCCAGACCGGAACCAAGCACAGGCACAGGCACAGGCTTCGGTATCGGTTAGGGGGCAGGGGGGAGTGAGGGCTCTGTCTGATCTGCCCCGGGTCTCGATCTGGATTCGACGCCGGCTCCAACCAACACGGCCGGATTCTGAGGTACACCCTTCGTTTTCATCGAGCCGTGTGACCTGAACACCGCTCAAAGGCTGAGCTGGCGGTGGTCGTCCAAGCATGCAAAAAGCCCGCTGGAAGCCGGAGCTGCCAACGGGCCTGATGGGTGGGTATCCAGGATACCCGCTGTGCTCGAGCGTGGTCAGACGTAGTCGGTCAGTGCCGCTTTCATTTTCTTCATCGCCTGGGCTTCGATCTGACGGATCCGCTCGGCGGAGACGCCGTACTCATCGGCGAGATCCTGAAGCGTGCGGCTGCCGCCTTCATCCTCATCGCGCAGCCAGCGCGATTCGATGATCTTGCGGCTGCGCTCGTCGAGCTTGGCAAGCGCATGGCTCAGTCCCTCGGCGTGCAGCCAGTCGCGCTGTCGGTTTTCGATGATCTCGCTCGGCTCGCTACCAGGGGCTGCGAGATAGGCGGCCGGGCCAAAGTTGGGGCCTTGCTCGTCGTCGCCCTGTGGCTCGAGAGCCAGATCCTGGCCGCCCATCCGTGTTTCCATCTCCATCACGTCCTTCTCCCGAACGTTCAGCTGTTCGGCGATATCGGTGACGGCTTCGGGCGAGAGCGTGTCCAGTCCCTTCTTCATCGAGCGCAGATTGAAGAAGAGCTTGCGCTGCGCCTTGGTGGTGGCCACCTTGACCAGACGCCAGTTCTTCAGGATGTACTCGTGAATCTCTGCCTTGATCCAGTGCAGGGCAAAGGACACCAGACGTACCGAGCGGTCGGGATCGAAGCGTTTGACGGCTTTCATCAGGCCGATGTTGCCTTCCTGAATCAGGTCGGCGTGTGGCAGGCCATAACCCAGATACTGACGTGCGACCGAGACTACCAATCGCAGGTGCGAGGTGACCAGCGTCCGGGCTGCATCCACATCCTGGTGCTCCCGAAAACGGCGTGCAAGATTCGATTCCTCTTCCGCGCTCAGCATCGGCAGGCGGTTGACGGCTGAGATGTAGGCATCAAGGTTGCCCAGCGAGGGTACGGCAGGTACCACGGCACTGGAAGGACGGGGTGCAAGGGCAACAGCGTGAGTCGTCATCAAGCAGTGATTTCCAAGTAAATGACTAACGGGTTAGATACTAGCACTTATCCCAGGAAAGTGCTAGAGCTTTTGATGTTTATTGGAGACAGGCGGTTGACAGGATCGAAACGTGTTGATCCGAAAGGATAGCGCAAGCAGCAGAAAGTGGTGCGGCTTGATGGCAACAACGCGGAAATGTGGTGAATCTGCCGGAGGCGGGGAGGAAGGGGGGCAGGGTTGGCCGGGAGGGGTATGGCCTTGAGCCATGTGGGCCGGAGGATGGCGCACTGCAAGGTAGGCGGCCGGTGCAAGGGCGGGCGCATGCACCGGCAGGATGCCCGCTGGCCTCAATAGGCGTTCGGGTCGCGGAAGGAGACCAGGATGGTCTTCAGGATGATCTTCAGATCGAGGCGCAGAGACCAGTGGCGCAGATATTCGAGGTCATAGCGGATGCGCAGCTCCATCTTTTCGATGGTGTCGGTTTCACCGCGGGCACCGTTGACCTGGGCCAGACCCGTGATACCGGGCTTGACCTTGTGACGGATCATGTAGCCCTTGATCAGCTTGCGGTAGGTTTCGTTGTGGGCCACGGCGTGGGGACGCGGGCCGACGACGCTCATCCGCCCCTGCAGCACATTGAAGAACTGCGGCAGTTCATCCAGCGAGGTGCGGCGCAGGAAGCGGCCCACCGGAGTGATCCGGTCGTCGTTCTTGGTGGCCTGACGCACTTCGGGGCCGTTTTCCTGAACGCGCATCGAGCGGAACTTGTAGACGTTGATCTCCGAGCCGTCGAGGCCGTAGCGCCGCTGCTTGAAGATGATCGGTCCCTTCGAAGTCAGCCGGATGGCGAGCGCGATGGTGATGGTGATCGGCAGGGTGATGATCAATGCAATCGATGCGATCACGATGTCCGACAGGCGCTTCAGCACACCGGTCGTGCCATAGAACGGCGTTTCGCAGACGGCGACCACCGGCAGTCCACCCACCGAGTCCACACGGGCCTGGATCAGGTCGAACATGAAGATGTCCGGCACGAAATAGATCGAGGCCGTCGTGTCGCGCAGGTCTTCGAGCAGTTTCAGAATGCGCGGCTGCGAAGCCATCGGCAGGGCGATGAAGATCTGATCGATCTTGTTGGCACGCACGAACTGGGCGACGGCACTGAAGCCGCCGGCCACCGGCGCCTCCGGCACTTCCCCGAGGCGATCGGGTGTCCGGTCATCGAAGAAAGCCATGATCCGCGTCTGCGACAGCGGGTCTTCCTGAATGGAGCGCGCCAGTGTGCGGCCGAGGCTGTTGGCTGCCACGACGATGGCCGTCTGTTCGGGGCGCATCGACACCAGCTTGCGCAGCAGCTTGGGAGAAACCCAGTGACCGGCGGCCTGAACCAGCGGGGTGGCGATCACCCAGGCTGCCAGCACGTTCGGGTCGAACTGGCGCAGCGCGTCGATCATCAGGCCGAACAGCAGCAACAGGCCGACGACCAGTCCCCAGCTGCCCAGCAGATGACGCAGGTAGCCCGGCTGGTAGACACGGAATGGTACGCTGCCAGGGTAGTTGAGCGAGAAGGTCAGTACTGCGAGCACCATCTCCTGCGCGCGTAGCGGCTCGCCAGCCAGTGTCGTGGCTGCCAGTAGGCAGACGACAGCCAGTGCCGGATCGATGACGGACTTGACCAGCGAGATGACGCTGCGATTTCCAGTCCTGATCGGAACGATGGAAGATGCGAGAGATGGACTGTTCATACCGCGTACCGGGTGACGATCATGAAAGGCGCCCCCTGAAAGCTGCTAAGTT
>JBHADS010000347.1:0-8476 GCA_041855185.1 Lautropia sp.
GGCTGGCGCCTGGATTATCAGATCGCCACCCCGGACATCGCCCGCAGCGCCCAGCGCGTCGAGATCTACAAGGACGAGCGCTTCTCCGACCACGCCCCGCTGATCATCGATTACGCGTGGCCGCGGGGGTGAGCGTGGGCCGGCGCAGAGGATGCTGGGACAAGCCGGGCCGCGAAGGTGACGCGCTGGGGCCAGCGTGAGCCTGAGACCCGGGTGTCCATACCACCTCGGGCACGACCACTTCCCATGCATCCACTTTGCACAGGTTGATGTACGGCTCGTCGGTCTGTTGCTTCAGGCGGGCCACGATGGCATGTACAGTGCAGGCGCTGACCTGATGTCCCGGCAGGGGTTTCCATGATTTCGCCATGCGGCCGACCAGGTGGCCTGCCGTGTCCAGGAGCTTCCAGTTGCCCTGCTCGTCGGAGCAGAGCTTCAGGGCATCGCCCGTCTTCAGCTGTTTGATATGTGCATGAACGGGATCTGTCGCGTGGCGGCGTCCGGCAAAGCCCAGGTCGATGTCCTTCATCGAAGCCAGCTGGTAGTGGCGTGACATGCCAGCGATGAGGGCGGAGGGTTCGATGTCGCGCACGGTCGCTGCCGGGCTGTCTTCCAGCGCGCAGGCGAAGGGATGGGATGCTGCTGCCTGCACCATCATCAGCGTCTTGCGGGCGCGCGTCATGGCCACATAGAACAGGCGTCGTGTTTCGTCGGGATCGGGCAGCGCATTGGGCTGTCTGGCAGCCGTCTGGCGGCCTGGCTCCCACCCTCCATCCAGAATTGCCACGTGGTCGAATTCCAGCCCCTTGGTGCGGTGCGCGCTCACCAGCAGCAGCCCCTGCTGCTTCTGGCGAGCCTCGTGCGTCCATTCGGCCAGCCACTCGATGATGGTGTTGGCCGACAGGGTCAGGCTGCCCATTTCCAGGCTGTATTCTTCCACGGCAGTCAGCAGGATGTCCCGCCAAGGGGTTGCGGGCAGCGCCTGCACGAACGCGCGCAAGCTCTGTTCGGATACGCGCTGGATTGCATGTTCGCGCAGCATGGCGACCAGTTGCTGCGTTTCACGCAGCCACCAGAATGGCAGCTTGCCGTCCAGGGCAGACTGGACGGGAATGTCGTGCAGCTCGCACCATGTCCGTATGGCAGCCAGATATTTCCACTCGCGTGCGATGACGGCACACGATGACCAGTCCCAGTCGGTAGACAGTCCCTGCAGGCGACGAAATTCCTCCATGACAATCGTGGCCTGCTGCAGTGTCCAGTCGTTGCCTGACGGCACAGGTGTCTGGCGCAGGCGCAGAACCTGCACACGACCGCCAGCGACAGGGTCGTCCCGGCTCATGTCTCCCCCGGGTGGGTCGTCCCGTCTTCTGGTATCGATTCTGACCGGATGAGCGTGCTTCATGCGGTTGGCGGCCGGGGCGATGACGACGTTGGCGGCATCGATGATGTGTCGGGTGGAGCGGTAGTTCTCGACCAGGTAGGCAGGCTCTTCTCCGCTGCCCAGATAGTCTTCCCGGAAATTGCGGATGAAGGTGACGCTGGCGCCGTTGAAGGCGTAGATGTTCTGGTCGTCGTCGCCTACGGCAAACATGTTCAGCCGGCGGTCTTCGCTCCCGTCATCGTCGTCGGCTGGTTTCAGCGTCCGGCCGGCCAGGGCTGAGATGAGTTCATACTGGCATTGTTCAATGTCCTGGTATTCGTCGATCAGAATCCAGCGGAATCCGGCCAGCAGGCGCTCGCGTGTCTCGTCGACCTCGTCCACCATGGCATCACCAACCGGCTCTGTCATCGGCACAGCACTGTCCGGAGCGCTACCCGTCAGCAGCGCTGTGGCGCGCCTTATGATGGCGCGGAAGATATCTTCCTGTTTTTCCTTGCCGTCGCTGGCGGGTTTGCGGTTGGCCAGGCTGTCGCCGGTCAGCCGCATGGCCATGGCATGGATGGTCATGACCATCACGCCACGCGCATCCGCGCCAATCAACGCGCGCAAGCGCTTGCGGATCTCTGCAGCGGCATGGCGGTTGTATGCAATGGCCAGAATGGATTCGGGTCGCTCCCGGCGACCCCGGACCAGATAGGCGATGCGGTGCACCAATGTGCGTGTCTTGCCAGACCCCGGTCCCGCCAGCACCAGCTGGTTGGCCGGTCGATCGCCATCCACCATGACGATGCGCTGCTGGTTGTCGTTGCCCAGGTCGTCGATGATGCGGCGCCAGGAGTCTTCTGTCATCTGCCTTCCACGGGGCAGGTTGGGCAACCACTTGCGCATGAACGTGTCGAAGGGAATGCCGAAGTAATCCTTGACCAGCTCGTTGGCCTCATGCATCGGGTCGATGTGGCGGGTATTGGTGCTCGGCATGCCACGTCGCGCGTACTCGCTCATGACGTGGATCTGTTCGACCTGGGCCTGATAATGGTCCTTCAGCGGTGCATACTGCTGTTTGTTGAACTTTCCCTGTCCCGGTGCCAGCCGCAGTGTCATGGCGGGGCGGAACAGCGCCGTACCCTTGTTCAGGCGAATGACTTCTTGTTCGTGCATCCACAGCAGGCCGCGTGCCAGAAAGCGTCCCGCACCGCTTTCGTCAGGGCCGGAGCCCGCCTTCCCGCCTTTTTCCCGGGCGATGCTGTCGTGTTGCTCTGCCCGGGAGCGTATCTCTATGTCTTGCAGCATGGCATCGCGGAGTGCGCCCATGGTCGTCTCGGCCAGCGCATCCTTGATGCGTGTGCCGGGCGGCAGCGTGGAGAGCAGATGCTCCAGCAGCAGGCTGGCAATCGTGGCGCGCAGTTCGGCGGCTTTCTCCAGTGCCTGCCATGACCGCGCGTGGAGTTTCAGTTCGTAGCGGTCGATGTCCAGCCGGCGCAGCCCGATGTTGCCATGGGCTTGTTTCGGCGGACGATCCAGGGTCATGCTGCGCAGAATGCGGTGCATCACCAGCGGTTGAACGTGCCGCATCAGGGGATCGTCCCTCGTCTCGGAGCCGGCTTCCGCAGCGCGGACGTTTTCCTTCGGCATGGAACTTTCCAGCTGCTCATGGCCCGCTCCGGAGAGTACGTCACGCACATGCTGTGTCAGCAGCCGCAGGTCCAGCGTCCAGACATCTCCCTGGGCCATGTCCGGTGCCTGATGCTTCAGCGCCAGGATGATGGTTTCTTCCAGGGTCCGGATGCAGCGCAGACGGGTGCGGGAATGATCGGTGTTGCTGGCGTGAACGAAGGCGGTCAGCGCGGTGTCGTCGCTCACCAGGCCCAGGGCTTCCAGATCCTGCATCGCTTTGCGGATCTTCTGCGGCTCCAGTCCGCTCGCCGCCATCAGCGCATCGGTCGAAATGCCCGTGTCGGCGTCGGCGTTGAACAATGCACCCAGAATGGCCAGCAGCTGCTGCTTGTACTCGTTGTAGAGCTTCTGCTTGCCGAGAAGTTCGTCCGACTCCAGCTTCTGTCTGCATTCTTCCAGGCTGCCAACCTTCAGTGACGACGGAAATACCGTGACCAGGTTTTCATTGCGGGTCAACAGGTGGGCTTCTTCCAGCCAGGCCAGGGCTGTACGGACCTTGGTGTCGTCGGTGGCATCGTCGCGCTCGAATTCGCCCTGCGCGTCTTCCAGCAGGATCTCTCCGGATGTGGCGATGACTTCACTGCCTTCGTCGGGGGATATATTTCGGTTCTTGCTCGATCGCTTGGCTAGCTTGCGCACGGCACTCAGCACGATCTGGATGTCGCGCTGTGAGAGCCGGGAGCGTGCCGACATGCCCAGCTGGCGCTCGACATCATCGGGGACATAGAGCAGTACACATTCGGCAGGCTTTCCGTCCCTGCCGGCCCTGCCAGCTTCCTGCAGATAGTTTTCCAGAGAGCCGGGAATGTCCGCATGGATCACCAGCCGCACATCCGGCTTGTCGATGCCCATGCCGAAGGCGTTGGTGGCGGCCATGGCTCGCAGCCTGCCATCGATGAAATGCTGTTGGGTTTCCTTCTTGGCATCCGGTTTCAGCCCGGCATGGAAATAGCCGGCTTCCAGGCCACGATCCTTCAGAAAACCGGCGATCTCCTCCGTCTTTCGACGTGAGGCGCAGTAGATGATCACGCCACTCGTGTCTTGCTCTTCGCTGCCGTGCGTCTCGCCACGTGTGTTCTCGTCGTCTTTTGCACTCTTGGCATCAGGCGTGATGCTCCCGGTGCCCGTGCGTTGTGTGCTGCGGCCGACTTTCAAGAGCAGGCGCTGCTGGATAAGATCGTGGATCTGGTCGAATTTGCGCTCGGGCGTGGTGGGGATGACCTCGTAGCTCAGGTTGCGGCGCTCGGCGCCTCCGTTGAACACGGCCAGTGCTACCCCGGTCCGGTCTCGGAAGTGGGCCGTCATGTCACTGACCACGTCGGGCTTGGCGGTTGCCGTCAGGCAGAGGATGGGCGGGATGGGCTCGTTGCCAGCGCGCTCCCGGATGTAGCGGCTGGCATAGCGATAGTCAGGCCGGAAATCATGTCCCCACTTCGAGACACAGTGTGCTTCATCGAAGACCCAGGCCCCGATCTCGCGTTGCTTGAGCACATTGCGAACTGTCCGGTTGCGCAGCTGCTCGGGGGCTATCACCAGAATGCCGACATCGCCCAGCCGGATGCGCTCCAGGACTTCACTGCGTTCCGGCATGGACAAGAGACCGTTGATGGCGGCGGCACAATGATGCCCTTTGTCGAGCAGACCCTTGACCTGGTCCTCCATCAGTGCAACCAGGGGCGAGATGACGACAGTCAGCGCGCCAGTCTTCTCGAAGCGCGACAGGCAAGGTACCTGGTAGCACAGGGATTTTCCGGTGCCGGTAGGCAGAATGCCCAGAACGTGTTCCTCGTGCATGGCTCCTTCAACAATGGCTTGCTGCAGAGGCTTGCCGCTTTTCTCGTCCCTGGGTTCCGGCCGGAAACCGGGAATGGCGGGGAATAGGCGTCTCAGCTCTTTGACGGCATCGTGACGCTCCGAGCACCAGGGACAGTCTGGCCGTTCGCACGAGGTTTCGCGCAGTTGCCGAATGATCTGCCGCGCCAGGGGGAACTGCTTCAGCACCCAGGGCGGGATGACCGAATTGGCACCGGCCACCGACAGCCAGGCCAGTGCATAGGCCAACCCCCAATGGTCGTGGTGGTGTCCGCGTATGTCGTGGGCGCTTGTCTGCGCTGCCTTGTCTTGCGTATCGTTGCGTGATGTTCCCGATGAAAAAATCCTTTTCCGGAGGCTGGCCAGCAGGCCAAGGGGCGTGTGAGGCACCGTGCTGGCTGAGCGTGCCGCGGCGGGACCGATGAGGTCACTCAGCAGTTCATCCGTGTGTCGGGGGCAGCCCTTGTCCTGGATACAGGCCAAGACCGCCGCGCGGGCGTCGGCATCGCTTGGCAGGGGGTGCCGGCGAATGGCTGTAAACAGGGCATCGAAGCCTGTGGGCTGAAGAAAACCGTGCGCTGTGCGGGTGCTCAGCCAATGCCAGGCGGTCAGTAGTTCGGGCGCGGCCCTGCGCAACATGCCGAACTGGTCGACAAACACGCCCATGGCGGTGCGGCTGTCAGCCACCGGATCATTGCGCTGACCGCTGATCAGGCGGCCTTCCTGGTCGTGCTTGACCAGCCTATGATACGGGTTTCGGGGATAGGCCAGCGGGTTGAGCCATAGCGTGTCGATGGCAGGCCGCTGCAGCAGTGTCAGGTCCGGAGCCGCGTCGCGCAGGTGTTGCAGATCGAAGTGGATGATGTTGTGACCCAGCAGGAAGTCCGCGCCCTGGGCAAAGTGCTCGAATGCTTGTGCTGCTGCCGGGGTGAAGGCTCCCTTGTCATGGGTATGACAGCGTTCTGTGTGCCCCTGGCGACGCACGGCCCCCAGCAGGTGGATGCGATTGTCTTTCTTCCCTACTTCCAAGTCGAAGGCGACGCAGCGCTGCAGGAAGCCCTCCGCGTCCGTCCGGTCCTGATCGTCGTGTTCTTCGCTCATCACCTTGTTGCTGATTGCGGGACTGCCGGATGGTGCCCGTGCAGTGCATCCGGTGCGCAAGTGAGCGCATGTCATGCCTTGCTGCTGCGCTGAGCGAGCAGGCTCATGCTTCGTGCCCCGATGATACGGGACGACGGTTGCACTGGCAGTACGGGTTTTCGACGAACATGCCAGCGTGAGGCGCTGAAGAACAGGCTGTCCGATAGGCGCAAACCTATCGGACGATCATCGGCAGGTCGTTGTCGTTTTGATGCAAGCAGCCCCGGCACAAAGCCCCCGAAGGGGCTTCACGCGTCGGGAAGGCTCGTCTCCTCAGCTGCCGGCCCGCATCAGCAGGTCGTGCTTGCCGGCCGCCACTTCGGCAACGGCCAGGGCCGTCATGTTGATCAGGCGGCGAACGGTCGTCGAGGGCGTCAGCACGTGGGCGGGCTTGGCGCTGCCCAGCAGGATCGGCCCCACGGTCACGCCGTGACCATCGGTCGTCTTCAGCACGTTGAACAGGATGTTGGCCGAATCCAGGTTCGGGCAGACCAGCAGATTGGCCGAGCCGGTCAGCGTGCTGTCGGGCACGAAGCGGTTGCGCAGTTCTTCTTCCAGCGCCGCATCACCGTGCATTTCGCCATCGCATTCGATGTGCGGTGCCAGCTTGCGGAACAGGTCGCGCGCCTGGCGCATCTTGATGGCCGAGGGCCGGCGGGAGGAACCGAACTGCGAGTGCGACAGGAAGGCAACCTTGGGCGGAATGCCGAAGTTGTTGACTTCATCGGCGGCCATCAGTGCGATCTTCGCCAGCATCTCGGCATCGGGCGATTCGTTGACATAGGTGTCGGTGATGAACAAGGTGCGATCGCCCATCATCAGCACGTTCAGCGTCGCCAGACCGGGGGCGCCGGGGCGGGCGCCAATCACGTCCTTGATGTGGCCCAGATGGGTGTCGAAGCGTCCCAGGGTGCCACACAGCATTGTGTCTGCATCACCCATGTGCACCATCATGGCGGCGATCAGGGTGGTCGAGCGGCGCAGGGCTGCCTTGGCTTCTTCCTGCGATACGCCTTCACGGCCCATCATCCGGTGGTATTCCTCCCAGTAGGGCTTGAAGCGCGGATCGTTGTTCGGATCGATGTTCTCCACATCCTTGCCCAGTCGGATGCGCAGACCGGCTTTCTGGATACGGGAGGCGATGATGTCGGGACGGCCGATCAGGATCGGTCGGGCCAGACCATCATCGACCACGGTCTGGGCGGCGCGCAGTATGCGCTCGTCCTCGCCCTCGGCATAGGCCACCCGTTTGGTCTCGAAGGGGGCTGCCTTGGCGGCGGCCACCACCGGACGCATCAGCATGCCGGACTGGTAGACAAAGCGGCTCAGCGACTGGCGATAGGCATCGATATCCTCGATCGGACGCGAGGCGACGCCGGATGCTTTGGCCGCCTCGGCCACGGCCGGGGCGATGCGCAGGATCAGGCGCGGATCGAAGGGGGTCGGGATGATGTATTCCGGTCCGAAGTTCAGATCCTTGCCCACGTAGGCGCTGGCCACTTCATCGCTGGCCTCGGCCTTGGCCAGGGCGGCGATCTCGCGCACGCAGGCCAGCTTCATTTCTTCGGTGATGCGCGAGGCGCCGCAATCCAGCGCGCCGCGGAAGATGTAGGGGAAGCACAGGACGTTGTTGACCTGGTTCGGATAGTCGGAGCGGCCGGTGGCGATGATGCAGTCGCCGCGGGCGGCGCGGGCCACCTCGGGGCGGATTTCCGGCTCGGGGTTGGCCAGTGCCAGGATCACCGGCTGGCGTGCCATCGTCTTGACCATTTCTTCGGTCAGCACGCCGGGGGCCGAGCAGCCCAGGAACACGTCGGCGTCGCGCACGATGTCGGCCAGGGTGCGGGCTTCGGTCTCCTGCGCGTAGCGGGCCTTCGACTCGTCCATGCTGCCGGGGCGGCCGTGGTAGATCACGCCCTTCGAGTCCGCCACGTAGATGTTCTCGCGCTTGATGCCCAGCGCCACCATGATGTCCAGGCAGGCGATCGCTGCGGCACCTGCGCCCGAGGCCGCCACCTTCACCTCATCCAGCTTCTTGCCGACCAGTTCCAGACCGTTCAGCAGCGCCGCGCCCGAGATGATGGCGGTGCCGTGCTGGTCATCGTGGAAGACCGGGATCTTCATCCGCTCGCGCAGCTGACGCTCGATGTAGAAGCACTCGGGCGCCTTGATGTCTTCGAGGTTGATGCCGCCCAGCGTCGGCTCCAGCGCCGCAATGATCTCCACCAGTTTGTCGGGGTCATGCTCGGCCAGCTCGATGTCGAACACGTCGATACCGGCGAACTTCTTGAACAGACAGCCCTTGCCCTCCATCACCGGCTTGCCGGCCAGCGGGCCGATGTCGCCCAGACCCAGCACGGCGGTGCCGTTGGTGATCACGCCGACCAGATTGCCGCGCGAGGTGTAGTCGGCTGCTTTGTCGGGGTTGGCCTGAATGTCCAGACAGGGATAGGCGACGCCGGGCGA
>JBHADS010000348.1:0-6278 GCA_041855185.1 Lautropia sp.
ACCGAAGATCCAGGCAGGCAGCATTGTTCGATGCCCCCGGCCTTGAAAGCCTGCGGACAGGGACCGGGCCGCGGTATCCTGCTAATAACCTGCATCCGATCCTTCGTCTATCGGTTCTTCACTCATGCGCACCAAGAGGCACGAGAGGTGCTTCTCCGACCTGACAGACCCAGTTCAATGTGAGGTTGGGTGGACGCTTACGGCTGTTCGGCAATGGATATCATGGATCTGCTGCACCTGGGCGGTGCCCATCCTCCGCCCTGGAAGGGAAGCCTTTGGCCCCACCTTCCATCCAGTCTCCGCCAGACACCGGGCCACGCAAGAGCAGGCCGAACAAGGCCAGGCCGCGCAAGTTTTGGTAATCTGTGCGCACTCGCCCTCCAGCTGCCGACGCGCATTCCTGCCGTTGCCAGGCCGGGCGCTCCCCGAGGCAGCCCGGCTCTGTGCCGTCCGCCTGCGCCCCGTTCGATACCCGGGCACAGGCAGCCGCCTCTCTCGACCTTTGGACAGGAAAGCTTCGCCATGAATCGCATGCACCGTGCAACCCGCCCCCGCTCCGCCCCGATGCAGCCCTCCCGGCTCGGCACCTCGGCATCCGCCCCCACGGCACAGACCCCTGCGCCGCAGCGGGCAGCGAGCGCCACAGCGCGGGCTGGCTGGCTCCTCGGCCTGATCGGCGCGCTGGCCCTGTCGTTGACGCCACCGCTGCAGGCAGCCGACAAGGCCGAGCACGGCAGCCATCCGCCAGCCGCCGGCGCCGTGAAGCAGCAGGCAGCCGAAGGCGTGCAGCAGAAGGCCCAGAAGACCGACAGCACGAAGGCCGGTCACGCAGCCAAGGCCGCGCAGGCTGCTGACAAGGCTCCGGCGAAGACCGACAAGAAAAGCGGCACCGGGCGCATCGATCTGAACAGCGCCAGCGAAGCCGAACTGGCGGCACTGCCCAACATCGGCCCTGCCCGCGCGAAGGCGATCGTCAACGGCCGCCCCTACAGCGGCAAGGATGATCTGCTGCGCCGCAAGATCGTGCCGGCCAATGTCTACGAGAAGATCAAGGATCAGGTCGTCGCCCGTCAGCGCTGAAACCCCTCATCCGCCTCAGCACGCACCATGTCAGGTCTGAAACTGCGCCCGGTCCGCGCGGCAAGCGCCGCCGCGACGGCCAAGCCCCCCGCCTCCCGAGCCAGCCGCCCGGCTTCGGCCGGGGATGCCGAACGCCGCCCCCGGGAGGCGCGACCGTCTCGGGATACACGGGATGCAGGGGAGGCGCGGTCGCGCTCCCGCGCGCACGCCGATGAACGCACGTCCCAGCGGCGTGCGTCCCCGCCCCCCTCCGACGGCCCGGCTTTCATGGCCAGAGGCAAGCCTGTGCCCGCCCGGACGGGCGCAGGGCGGGCTGACGGGGCACGCAACGGGACCGACGCGCGCCCACCCCGCACTGCCGCCCCCCGTCCAACGACGCCGCAAGCCCCCGGCCGTGCCGCAACCGCGGGCAGCACCGAAGGCGAACGGCTGAACAAGTATCTGGCCGCCCGGGGCATCTGCTCGCGGCGTGAGGCCGACGACTGGATCGCCAAGGGCTGGGTCCACATCAACGGCCAGCCCGCGCAGATGGGGCAGCGCGTGCAGGCGGGCGATCAGGTGGAGGTGCGCAAGGAAGCCACCCGTCAGCAGCAGGAGCGCGTGACGATTCTGCTGAACAAGCCGGTCGGCTATGTCAGCGGGCAGGCCGAGGACGGCCATCGCCCCGCCACGGTGCTGATCGAGGAAAGCAGCCGCTGGGCCGGCGACACGCTGTCGCGGCGCTTTCATCGCAGCCAGCTGCGCGGGCTGGCCGCCGCCGGGCGTCTGGACATCGATTCGGTGGGCCTGCTGGTGCTGACGCAGGACGGACGGGTCGCCCGGCAGTTGATCGGCGAGGACAGCACGGTCGACAAGGAGTATCTGGTGCGGGTGCGCTACGGGGACTGCGAGCGCAACGTGCAGGCCGCCTTCCCGGCTGACCGACTGCAGTTGCTGCGCCACGGTCTGAGCCTGGACGGCAAGGCACTGCAACCGGCCGAAGTCTCCTGGCAGAACCCCGAGCAACTCCGCTTCGTGCTGCGCGAAGGCAAATACCGTCAGATCCGGCGAATGTGCGAACAGGTCGGTCTGACAGTGACAGGGCTGAAACGCATCCGGATCGGGCGCATCACGCTGGGCCAACTGCCTGCGGGCCAATGGCGCTATCTGCGCCCCGACGAAAGCTTCTGCTGAGCGGAGCGGCACCATCCGGGTCCGGCACGTCCGGCGCCGGCCCGTCCTGCGCGGAACCCTCAACCGGGGCGTCGCCCTCAGGCGTCCTGCTCGCGCCGCAGCGATGCTGAGGCACCGAAGGAGGATTTCGTGTCGGCGTTGTTCATCGACTGCGGCGCCGGCTCCGCCCGCGGGGCGCGGCCCTGGCCGGCAGCCACGTTGACCAATTGCTCGAAATCGCACAGGGTCATCGGCGCTCCCAGTGCCTGCCCCTGCCCATAGTCGATCCCCAGTTTCTCCAGCATCGGCAGCACGGCCTCGGACTGCACCGATTTTGCGATGCTGGCGATGCCCAGTTCCTGCGCCAGCACGGCGAGGGTCCGCAGCACGACCTGACCGCTACCCTGGCGGGCCAGCGATTCGGTGAAGCTGCCATCGATCTTCAGGTAGCTCGCACCGATCTCACCGATGGCGCCCAGATTCATGAAGCCTGCCCCGACATTGTCCAGCGCCGCGCGCACGCCCAACTGGCGCAGCGTGCCGATCAGCCGCTTCATCATGTAGCCGTCCTGCATCGCCACAGTTTCGTTGACTTCGATCACCAGCTTGGAAGCGACGTGCTGATGACGACGCACCTGCCCGATCAACTGGTTCTTGAAGGCTTCGTCACTGAGCGCTTCGGCCGACAGGTTCAGCGAGATGAAATCCAGCGCGCGGAAGGCGCGTTCGTTGCGGTTCAGCCAGTTCAGGGTCTCGATCAGCACCCAGCGGTCGATGGTCGCCATCTCGCCCCGATGGATGGCCGCCTCGATCAGGCCGATCGGCGAACGCAGCGAACCATCGGGCATCCGGTGGCGCAGCAGGATCTCGCCGCCGAGGCGATTGGTTTCGCCCAGGCCGATGACCGGCTGGATGGTGAGTTCGAAATCGCTGAATTCCTTGGTCTTGCGCAGACGTTCCAGTACATCGATTTCGACCTGCTGGCGCTCGCGCTCGACGCCCGGCACCCCCTCCTCCATGATGACGACCTGATTGCGCCCCTTGCGCTTGGCCTCACGGCAGGCGTTGTCGGCACCATCGATCAGATCGCGCCACGACTTGCCCGGTACGGCCCGGCACAGACCGATACTGGCGGTGACGGCAAAGCGCTTGGGCGGAATCCGGAACGGGCGGCCGGCAATCGCATCCAGCGCACGATATGCCTGCAGACGATGAGGCGGCTCACTGGCGCTGAGCAGCAGCGCAAATTCATCGCCCCCCATCCGGGCGATGTCGACCTGCTCGCCCAGACGCTTGCGCAGACGATCGACGACATCACGCAGAACGGAGTCACCCGCCTGGTGGCCGAACACATCGTTCAGCACCTTGAAGCGGTCCAGATCCACATAGCAGACTGCCAGCTGCGCCGCCTGCTCGGGATTGGCCAGGCAGGCCTCGATGCGACGCTCCAGACCATGACGGTTCAGCGCACCGGTCAGCTTGTCATGCTGCGATTCATAGACCAGATGGTGCTCGGCCTGCTTCAGCGCCGTCACATCAGTCAGACTGACATCATGGCCGGTCGCCGTTTTCTGTGCCTGCACGCGCAACCAGCGGTTGCCCTTGTCGCCATGCAGACACCAGACGAAATCGGCCCCCTCGAAGCGGCTCAGATCCTGACTGATCCGGTCGCGCAGATCGTTCGGGAACGCCGCATTCAGTGCCAGCAGCGTGTCGATATCATGCGCCGCCACGCCCCCCGGCTCGGCTGCCGCGCCCGTCGCCTCGGCGGAACCCGGCTCGGGAGCACGGATCGGCACATCGAACAGGCGGGACGACACTTCGTTGTAGCGCTCGATGGTGGCGCTGCTGTCGAAGGACAGCAGCCCGATCGGCACGGCGTTGTAGGTTTCCTGGTAGCGGCCGAGCGCATCCATCGTGGCCTCCTGCGAACGCCGCTCCTGCGAACGCTCGCGCGCCAGATAGCCGATCACCGCCGTCGAGGCGTTCATGATCGCCAGCAGCGTCGTGGACTGCAGGTCCAGCCAGGGCAGCGGCGCCGGAATCACCCCCAGCAGATACAGCAGCGTGTTGCTGGCCGCCAGACCGTCCAGCAGCGGGGTACACAGATACCAGAGCGACATCAGTGACACCCGCGTCCGCAGGTTGACGACCGTCAGTCCGATCACGGTGGCAATGATGGCCCCAGCCATCAGATAGAGCAGCACCTGGAAGAGCTCCGGGGGCAGCAGCGCCGACACGGCCAGCGCAAATACGCCGATCACCGCGATCGCGTGCAGCCAGCGGCCGAAAGGCTGGCCCTTCAGCCGGTATTCCATCAGGCTCCACATCAGCAGCCCGCTGGCCGAGGCCAGCGACATCTGGGCCGCCTGGTCCAGCGCGACGCCCACCATCCCGCCCATCGCCGAGCCCAGCCAGAACTGCAGATAGCCGCCGGCCGACATCAGATAGGCAGCACGCGCCGCCAGCCAGAACGCCAGCACCCGCACCACGCGAATGTGCAGCAACTGACCCGCAACGAAGGAGGCCATCGCCAGCAGCACCAGAATACTGCCCAGCATCGTGCCCTGCTGCTCGATCTGACGCTGCGCCTCGATGAAGCGGTCGTTGTCCCAGAGATTCAGCGCAAGCGTCGGTCCGGTGTTGGCGCGCTCCAGGCGCAGCACCAGGGTCAGATCGTGCTCGCCGCTGAAGCGACGGTGCCCGGCCGGCAGCGGCAGCGGCATCTCGGGCAGCGTGATCGCATAGCCCGGCAATGCCCGCTCGGCATTGACCGGCTCACGATCCGGGCTGAAATGTGCATAGAGCAGCGCCTGGCCGAACTCGTCCAGGATGACGGCATCGCCCTTCAGAATCGACCGGTTGCCCAGATGCAGCACGCGCGTGCGCTCGACGGTATCGGCCGGAATGCGGGCCAGCACCCACATCGTGCTCAGATTGGCTGCGCCGCCCCCCCCCAACGAGAAGTTGCTCCCCTGCTCGCTCAGCGAGCCCAGCACATTGGACAGCTCGTTGAAATTCTTCGCCGAAGCCAGCACCTTGTAGGGCAGCACCTGATCCGGCTTCGAGTAGGCCATTGGATAGGCCACCAGCCAGATCGTATAGGACAGGGTGATCAACAGCAGCACCCAGCCGGCCAACTGGCGCCCGCCAAGCCGCTGTCGCTGTGTGGGATGCTGATTCACGTCCACTCCCTGGGCCGGACGCCCCTGTGATCTGCAGATACGGATAATGACTGCGAATACTGCCCGGTAAGATGGCGAACGGCTGTGGCGCTTGACGGCGAAAGCCATGCGACAAAAAAGCGGGTGGCAGTGGCCCCCTTTTTCCAGAAGCATAGCCAGAGCCTGCCCTCAGAGCGACAGGGTGTCGCATCCGCGCCGCTGATCTCCGCCGCCCGAACGCCGAACGGTCGACTGAGCAGGATCAACGGTCGGTTGCCGTGCACGAACGGCAGCCCGGGGCGGCATGAACGGCGTTGCCCCAGGATGGGACTGGGACTGGGACTGGGACTGGGACTGCGACTGCGACTGGGACTGGGACTCGGGCTGGGGCTGGGAACCGAGGACAGAGGGCCGGCGAAGGGGAAGGTGGCTGGGAGGACACGGCCGCCGCGCAGCATCGGCGACGAAGGGCAGACAGGCACCGGCTGGCGGCACCCGCCGGCCTCGGGCACGGGAGGCGCTCGGGGCAAGACCGGAGCGGCGGCGGCGCTGCCTGATGGGAGGCAGCCTCCTTCGGGAACTGATCTACGGGGCAGACTCGGGTACCGTTGCCTGCGCTTCGCCCCCGGGGGGACGGAAGCGCCAGCGCTCCCAGGCGGTGAACACGGCCCGGGGATAGGGATCACGCCCCCGGCTGCCGTTGTAGCGGCCGAGCGCCAGGAACAGATCGCCCTTTTCGATATCGAGGTAATGGCGCAGGATGACGCAGCCATAGCGGATGTTGATGCGCGGCTCGAAGAGCCGTCCAGCCTCGCCGTCCCCCAGCACCCGGGTCCAGAAGGGCATCACCTGCATGTAGCCGCGCGCGCCCACCGAGGAGAT
>JBHADS010000349.1:0-4409 GCA_041855185.1 Lautropia sp.
GAAGCGTTCGAGCGGCGAGCGCTCCATCCCCATACGCTGGTGCCAGGCGTGGAAATCCTCCATCAGCAAGGGCTGGAGTTCCAGCGTGTACCAGGTCATCGGGTTGGGCACGCCAAGGCTTTCGGCAAACACCATCAGCATGAACAGATCGTTCTCATCCCGATAGGCGCGGGTCAGCGTTCGACGGTACGGCGCTTCATAGAACTCGCGCAGCGCCGTCGAGAACGCCTTGATGCCGCTCTTCCACTGCTTCATGGGCCTAGGCGGCTTTCTTCGGCCAGTTGCGCTTGAGCACGGAGATGCACTCGAGCGTCGCCAGCACCGAGCAGACCAGGATGATCGCGTCCATGACGATCAGCAGCCAGTTGCCCTTGTCGTAGAACTCCTTGAGCTGCAGCAGCAGTGCCAGGATGCTGATCAGCATCAGGAAGGCCATCGGGATCAGCGTGAACCAGACCTTGCTGCCGGCCTTCAGCAGCATCACGGTCACGACCAGCAGCGTCAGGCCAGCCATCAGCTGGTTGGTGGTGCCGAACAGCGGCCAGATCAGCATGCCGCCGTCACCGCTGAGGCCACCGGCACCGAAGGCCAGCAGCATGCAGCTGCCCACGGCCATCAGCGTCGAGACCCAGCCTTTCTCGAAAGCCTTGATGCCATAGATCTCGCCCCATTCGTGGAAGATGTAGCGCTGCAGACGCACGCCGGTATCCATCGTGGTGCCGGCAAACAGTGCCGCCATCACCGTCAGCATGGTGGCCGACAGCGTGGGGTCGAGGCCGACACCGGCATGCATGATCGCTGCGCCGCCGTCGATGAAGGCACCGATGCCGCCCTTGCCGAAGGCGCTGTAGACCGCCTCCCATTCAGCCAGCGTGGCGAAGCCGGCCGTCACCGCCAGGATCGAGGCCAGCGCCAGCATCCCCTCGCCAATGGCACCGAAATAACCGACGAAACGGGCATCGGGCTCCTTGTTGACCTGCTTGGAGGTGGTGCCGCTGGAGACCAGGCCGTGGAAGCCGGAAATCGCCCCGCAGGCCACCGTCACGAACAGCAGCGGCAGAATCGGCGGGGTGCCGGCCGGCAGGTTCGGGTTGATGGCGGGCGCCACCACCGTGGGATTCACCAGCATGAAGGCCGCATAGAGCACGATCAGGCCCACGAAGAGCTGCAGGCCATTGATGTAGTCACGCGGTTGCAGCAGCATCCACACCGGCAGCATCGAGGCAATGCCGGCATAGACGAAGAGCAGGATGATCCACCAGGCATTGGTCGGCAGATCGAGCATGTTCTCGGGAATGGCCAGCGGGTAGATCGGGCCCAGATAGATCAGCGTGTAGAGCGCGATCACGCCGATCACCGACACCCAGAACAGGTTCATCTTGAAGCGGTAGATGCACTGCCCGATGATGAAAGCCACCACCAGCGCCCCCCAGACCGGCAGCACCGAGGAAGGCGTCTTGATCATCATCTGCGCAATGACCACGCCGAACACGGCATTGACCATCAGCAGCAGCAGGAAGATCACGACCATGAACAGGCTGCGGGTACGCGGTCCGACCACCCGGCCGGCGATGCCGCCGATCGACAGGCCCCGATTGCGTCCGCTGGCCCAGATGGCAGCCATGTCGTGCACACCGGCGAGGAAGATCGTGCCGAGCACGACCCAGACGAAAGCCGGCGCCCAGCCCCAGATCACGGCAATGGCCGGACCGACGATCGGCGAAGCCCCCGCCACCGAGGTGAAATGGTGGCCCCAGAGCACGTATTTGTTGGTGGGGACGAAGTCCACCCCGTCATTGATCTCGTTGGCTGGGGTCTGAAAATCCGGGTCCAGCTTGAGAATCTTCTGAGCGATGAAGCGGGAATATATGAAGTATCCGGCGGCCATGCAGCCCAGCCCGATGATCAACAGCAGAATTGCACTCATGAAGCGCTCCTTGGTTCTGCACGATGGGCTGCTGCCTTGCGTTCTTTGTCGCGCCAATCATCAGAAATCACGCTGCGCCTGCCGGAATCGCACTACGGCCTGCTTCCATATCCAGCCGAGCTGCTGCCCAAGCCGCGGAAATGCCTCGCCCCGCCCCGACGACCCGCTGCCGTCATCGACATCTGATGGTTGTCGCGATAGCTCAAAAGCGCGTGATGCAGCGTCCCAGCGGCACTTTCTGCACGAAACTCCGTGCGGCGTATCAATTGCGACACAGGGTTATTCTGACAAAAATCAACGACTTGTGCACCGTGTTTGTGCAGCTTTGATCTGACCTGTATCAAAAGCGTACACATATCGGGAAAACCATGAGGATGCCAACCTGAAAGCCACCTTCGGCCCGGACCGGCGCTGCCGACGGGTGCACACGTCGGCCCCGGATGCACACGCGCCGAGCCCTCGATCCGTGCCGCCCGCGTACGAGCCTCGACGCGATGACTGCTGATCGGTGGGCGCCGCAGGCGATACGCCCTGCGCCGAAGGCGGCGACTCGGCGCGGGCTTCTGGCGCCGTGGCGCGCCCTGCTGCACAGCGGGCCGATGGCGGCCCCTATTGCATAGCCGGCGGCTGCGCACCACGCTGCTGTGCACTGCCGTGACGCGTGCCATCCTGCTGCGCAGCTTCCTGGTGCATGGCGCCCTGCTGTGTCGCGGGCTGCTTCGGTGGCTTCTGATCCGTTGCAGGCTGTTGCCGATCGGCTGCGGCCTGCTGGCGTGCCTGCCAGCGCTCGACCGAGACCCAACCGCCATACATCAGGCCCAGGGTGCTGAGCAGCACCGCCAATCTGGAGAAGGCCAGCACCAGCCGTTCGACCAGATCGCCGCCCTTGCGCCCCGGCGTGACCCAGCGCAGCAGCGTACGCACGAAAGCCTGACCGGAAGCGGTCCGCTTCAACACCGGGTCGTGCACCGCGCCGTCGTCGGCCCGGCCGGACACATCAGACGTCTGCCCGGGCGACTCGGGCCGGAATGCGGGCCTGGGATCATCGCTCATCGAAGACATGAGGGCTCCTGTCGGTGGGAACGCGCAGCAGATGCTTGAGACACGGTAGACGCACGAGGCACCGTAGATGCTTGCGACGTGACGGACGCACGAAGCACAGTAGATGCTTGCGACGTGACGAACGCACGAAGCACCGCAAACGCGGGAAAGATAGCATCTTGAAATGAAAACGCTCCCAGCAGGGAGCGTTCCATGACGAGGCCACGACATTGAGGCAATGCCACGATGACGAGGCCGTGTCGGGGCTGATCCGACGCGCCGAGAAGCGGCGCGCCTGGATGCAGCCCGATCAGCTGGTGTGGATGTGACGCGTGGAAGGCGTCGTGATCTTGCGTGCCGTTGCGCCCGTGTAGAGCTGACGCGGACGACCGATCTTCTGATCGGGATCGGCAATCATCTCGTTCCACTGAGCGATCCAGCCCACGGTACGCGCCAGCGCGAAGATGGCGGTGAACATGCTGGTCGGGATGCCCATCGCACGCTGCACGATACCCGAATAGAAATCGACGTTCGGGTAGAGCTTGCGGGAGACGAAGTAATCGTCTTCCAGCGCGATGCGCTCCAGCTCCATTGCCAGCTTGAACAGCGGATCGTCACCGAGATTCAGCTCGTTGAGCACTTCCCGGCAGGTTTCCTGCATCAGCTTGGCACGCGGGTCGTAGTTCTTGTAGACACGGTGGCCGAAGCCCATCAGCTTGACGCCAGACTCCTTGTCCTTGACCTTCTTGATGAACTCGCCGATCTTGGCCACGCCACCCTGCTTCATCAGGTCTTCCAGCATCACCAGGCAGGCTTCGTTGGCGCCGCCGTGCGCGGGCCCCCACAGCGTGGCGATACCGGCCGCGATGCAGGCGAAGGGGTTTGCACCGGAGGAACCCGCCAGACGCACGGTGGAGGTCGAGGCATTCTGCTCGTGATCCGCATGCAGGATCAGGATGCGATCAAGCGCGCGGACCAGCACTTCGTTGGGCACATATTCGTCGCACGGCGTGCTGAACATCATGTGCATCAGGTTGGCGCTGTAGGTGTACTTGTTGCGCGGATAGGCCGGCGGCATGCCCTTCGAGTATTTGTAGGCGGTCGCCACCAGCGTCGGCATCTTGGCGATCAGACGCATCGCCGAGATGTTGCGGTGCTCGGGATTGTTGATGTCCAGCGAGTCGTGGTAGAAGGCAGCCAGCGCACCCACCGATCCCACCAGGATGGCCATCGGATGCGCATCACGCCGGAAGCCCTGGAAGAACCGCAGCAGCTGCTCGTGCAGCATGGTGTGGTGGGTGATGTGATAGTCGAATTCGGTCTTCTGCTCGGGCGTGGGCAGCTCGCCGTTCAGCAGCAGATAGCAGACATCGAGGTAGTCGCAGTGCTGGGCCAGATCCTGAATCGGATAGCCGCGATACAGCAGCTCGCCCTTGTCGCC
>JBHADS010000350.1:0-10694 GCA_041855185.1 Lautropia sp.
AACGTCAATGTGATGCGCGCCGCGCTCGAATCCGCCCACCGGGGCTGGGGCCAATCGGTGATCATCGGCGTGGCCGGCGCCGGCCAGGAGATCTCCACCCGTCCCTTCCAGCTGGTGACGGGTCGGCGCTGGCTGGGCACGGCCTTCGGCGGCGTCAAGGGTCGCTCGCAACTGCCGGGCATGGTCGAGGATGCCATGAAGGGCGAGATCGAGCTGGCGCCCTTCGTCACCCACACCATGCCGCTGGAGGAGATCAACAACGCCTTCGACCTGATGCACGAGGGCAAGTCGATCCGCAGTGTCGTGCACTTCTGAGGTCAGCGCCATGAAACGAATCGAGGCACACACCTGCTTCGGCGGCCAGCAGGAAGTCTGGCAGCACAGCGCCAGCACCCTGGGGGTCGAGATGCGCTTCGGCATCTATCTGCCGCCCCAGGTGAGCGAGGGTCGCTGCCCGGTGCTGTACTGGCTGTCGGGCCTGACCTGCACCGAGCAGAACTTCATCACCAAGGCGGGCGCCCAGCAGTTTGCCGCCGAGCACGGCGTCGTGATCGTCGCGCCGGACACCAGCCCGCGTGGCGAGGGCGTGGCCGACGACCCCGCCTACGATCTCGGTCAGGGCGCGGGCTTCTATCTGAACGCCACCCAGGCGCCCTGGGCCGCGCATTTCCGGATGTACGACTACATCGTGGACGAGCTGCCGGCGCTGATCGAAGCCCGGTTTCCGGTCACGGAGGCCCGCGCGATCAGCGGACACTCGATGGGCGGGCATGGGGCGCTGGTGATCGCACTGCGCAACCCGGGCCGCTACCGCAGCGTCTCGGCCTTCGCGCCGATCGTCGCCCCCACGCAGGTGCCCTGGGGCCAGAAAGCCTTTGCGGCCTATCTGGGCGAGGACCGGGAAGCCTGGCGGCGCTACGACACGGTGGAACTGATCGTCGGTGCCAGCGAGCGCCTGCCGCTGCTGATCGATCAGGGCGAAGCAGACGATTTTCTGGACACGCAGCTGCAGCCCGAACGCCTTCAGGCGGTCTGCGCGGCCGCCGGCCATCCGCTGGAGCTGAGGCTGCGTCCCGGCTACGACCACAGCTACTACTTCATCAGCAGCTTCATCGGCGAGCATCTGCGCTGGCACGCGCAGGCACTGAAGGGCTGAAGGGCCGACAGGCGACGAAAGTCCGACAGGCGTGCGCCGGCTCCTGCCGCGGCGGATAAAATCCCGTCAGCCGGCGCAGAACGACCCTGCCGCCTCCCTGCCCCATCACCGGCGCACGCACCGCTGTCCCGTCCAGCGGCCTGCCCTCCCCCACATCCATGTCGATCGCTCCGCTTCCCGTCACTGCCGACAACCTCCCGCTGATCTACCGCGCCTTTCTGGCCGAGGCCCGAGCGCTGGGCTTCGAGGGTGAAATCCAGGACGACTACGCGACCCGTACCGTGCTGGCCACCGACAACTCGATCTACCAGTTCCAGCCGCAGGCCGCGATGTTTCCGAAGCACGCCGAGGATGTGACGCTGGTGGCCCGGCTGCTGGCCAAAGCCGATTATCGGCAGGTGGTGGTGACGGCGCGCGGCGGCGGCACCGGCACCAATGGGCAGTCCCTGACCAGCGGCATCGTGCTGGATCTGTCGCGCCACATGAACGCCATCCTCGACATCAATGCCGAGGAAGGCTGGGTGCGGGTGCAGGCCGGGGTGGTCAAGGATCAGCTCAACGCGGCGCTGAAGCCGCATGGCCTCTTCTTCGCGCCGGAGCTGTCCACCTCGAATCGCGCCACCATCGGCGGCATGATCAACACCGATGCCAGCGGCCAGGGCAGTTGCACCTATGGCAAGACCCGCGATCATGTGCTGGCGCTGGATTTCGTGCTGCTGGGCGGCGAGCGGCTGCACAGCCATCCGCTGAACGCCGCCGAACTGGAGGCGCGCTGCGCCGACGAGGGCCGGATCGGCAAGGTCCATCGCACCGCACGGCGCATCATCGAGGACAAGGCCGAGCTGATCGCACAGCGCTTTCCGAAGCTGAACCGCTGCCTGACCGGCTACGACCTGCCCCATCTGAAAGAAGCCGATGGCCGCTTCAATCTGAACAGCGTGCTCTGCGGCGCCGAAGGCTCGCTCGGCTTTGTGGTCGAGGCCAAGCTCAACGTGCTGCCGATCCCGAAGTATTCGGTGCTGGTGAATGTGCGCTATGCCGCCTTCATGGACGCACTGCGGGATGCCCGGGCGCTGATCGCGCTGCAGCCGCTGTCGATCGAGACGGTGGACTCGAAGGTGCTGCTGCTGGCGATGAACGATTTCGTCTGGAACAGCGTGGCCGAGTATTTTCCGGCCGAGGCCGGCAGACAGACACTGGGCATCAACCTGGTCGAGTTCAGCGGTGACGACCCGGCCGAGGTCGATGCCCGCGTCGCCCGCTTCGTCGAACACCTGCAGGCCGACAGCACCGTCGAACGCCTCGGTCATACGCTGGCCATCGGCTCGGAAGCGGTCAAGCGGGTCTATGCGATGCGCAAGCGCGCCGTCGGCCTGCTCGGCAATGTGCAGGGCGAGGCCCGGCCGCAACCCTTCGTCGAGGACACGGCCGTGCCCCCGGAGAATCTGGCGGACTTCATCGCCGAGTTCCGTGCCCTGCTCGATGGCTACGAACTGCAGTACGGCATGTTCGGCCACGTCGATGCCGGGGTGCTGCACGTGCGCCCGGCGCTCGACATGAAAGACCCGAAACAGGCGGCGCTGGTGCGTCCGATCAGCGACCAGGTGGCAGCGCTCGCCCAGCGCCACGGCGGGCTGCTGTGGGGCGAGCACGGCAAGGGTGTACGTTCGGAATATGCCGAAGCCTTCTTCGGCGAGCTGTATCCGAGCCTGCAGCAACTGAAGGCCGCCTTCGACCCCCACAACCAGCTGAACCCCGGCAAGATCGCCACGCCCTGGCAGAGCAAGGCCACGCTGCTGAAGATCGATGGCGTGCCCACCCGGGGCCAGCACGACCGGCAGATCGACGAGCGCGTCTGGACGAGCTATGGCGCCGCAATGCACTGCAACGGCAATGGCGCCTGCTACAACTACGATCCCGACGACACCATGTGCCCGTCGTGGAAAGCCACCCGCGACCGTATCCAGTCGCCGAAGGGGCGCGCCTCGCTGATCCGCGAATGGCTTCGGCTGCAGGAGCGGGCCGGGGTCGATGTGCTGGAAGCGGCCCGCAAACCGCCCTCCTTCCTCGGCAGCCTGTGGCCGCGCTGGCAGAACAGTCGGGATGCACGCCAGGGCAGCCCCGATTTCTCGCACCAGGTCTATACGGCGATGGCCGGCTGCCTGTCGTGCAAAGCCTGTGCCGGCCAATGCCCGATCAAGGTCAATGTGCCGGATTTCCGTGCCCGCTTCCTGCAGCTCTACCACCAGCGCTATCTGCGCCCGGCACGCGATTACATGATCGGCTCGCTGGAATTCACGATGCCGCTGCTGTCGCGCCTGCCTGCCCTCTACAACGGGCTGATGGGCTCGGCCTGGGTGCGCGAGCAGCTCAGAAGCCGCATCGGCATGGTCGACAGTCCGCTGCTCGACCGCAGCGATTTCGGTGCGGTGCTGAAAGCCTGGAAGGTGCGCCCGGCCACGGCGGCCGCGCTGTCGGGCCTGAGCGAGCAGGAACGCGCACGCAGCCTGATCATCGTGCAGGACAGCTTCACCCGTTATTTCGAGAACGCCCCGCTGGCGGCCCTGATCGAGCTGGCGGCCCGACTCGGCTTCCAGGTCTGGCTGGCGCCGCTGCGCCCCAATGGCAAGCCGCTGCATGTGCAGGGTTTTCTGCCGGCCTTCGAGCGTGCCGCCATCCGCAATGTGCGCGGTCTGCAGAAGCTGGCGGATTCGGGCATTCCGCTGGTTGGCCTCGACCCGGCGATGACGCTCGTCTACCGGCAGGAATATCAGAAGGTCGAGGGCATTGGTGAGGTGCCAAATGTTCTGTTGCCGCAGGAATGGCTGCTGCGCGTGCTCGACAGCCTGCCGGCAGGCGCCGCCCTGCCCGGGCTGCTCCAGAGCACTGTGCTGCCGGGTACGACGGCGACGGCAGCCCCCGGCCCATCGCCCGCCCCGGCTTCGGCAATACCAGGCCCGCCACCCGCCCCAACGCCGGCAGCATCCGGGCGCCCGTCCTCGGCGCAGCCCGTATCCGCGAGTGGCGGCAGCTTCCGGCTGCTGCCACATTGCACCGAAAAGACCAATGCGCCGGAAAGCAGCGCACAGTGGGTGCGGGTATTCGGACACTTCGGCCTGAAACTGCAGGTGCAGGCCGTGAACTGCTGCGGCATGGCCGGCACCTTTGGCCACGAGGCCCGCAATCTCGACACCTCGGCCACCATCTACCGGCAGTCGTGGCAGCCCCATGTCGAGGCCGACGACGGGGCCGGCGAGGCGCTCGCCAGCGGCTATTCCTGTCGCAGCCAGGCCAAGCGGATGAGCGAGCGCAAGATCCGCCACCCGCTGCAGGCGCTGCTGGATCGGCTGCGGCAGCATGCCCCCGGCGGATGACGGACGCCATCCCGTTCGGGCCGCGCCGGCGCCTTCATCTCGACCTGAGACGAAGGGCGCGATCCCGGCTCATCGCCGGTCATCAGCCAGCATCGAACCAGTTCACGACACGCAAACCCGGCACCCGGGAAAATTCCCTGACATTGCGTGTCACCAACGCCAAGCCGTGGCGCAACGCCGTCGCGGCGATCAATGTATCCGTCGGGCCGATGAGGCAACCCTGCGCCTCGAGCGTGGCTCTGGTCACCGCCGCCTGCTCGGCGCAGGCATCATCGAAGGCGAGTACAGGCAGCACCTGAAGCAGTCTCCGGATGCAGTCATGACGTGCGGAAGCAGCACCGGAGGGCAAGCGGGCAAGCCCATAACGCAGTTCGTAGGCAACCAGAGCAGATGTCGCCATATCCTGAGGCGATGTCGAGTGCCAACGTGCCACCACCGCAGCCTCTCCCCGCAGGTAATAGCTGATCGTGTTCGTATCGAGCAGCAGTTTCATTCAAGGCTGACCCGCTCGATGTCGGGCGGTTGCGCTGCCGCCCAGTCCTCCCGCAGGGGGAAATCAGGAAAACTGCCTGCCATCGCAAGAATGTCGGCAGGCCATTGTTGACGCACCTGCCTACGGATCAGCTCGGAAACCCAACGGCTTCTGGACAGGCCGCTGGCTTTGACCGCCTCATCCATCAAGGATTGGACATCATCATCCAGATACAAGGTCACTTGGGCCATGCAGACCTCCTGTATAGAGCGTGTCATGCACTTCTAAGTGGACATATATTACACCAGCCCGTGCATCACCCACGCCTGCAGGGATCGGCGCGCCACGGATCTGGCCGGCCAGATTCCTGGTCGCACAGCCCACGCCCGCGGGGGATCAGCGCACATTCGATTCGTGCCGGAGACGCCCAAAGCGCATGGCCCTACCCCCCAGGATCAGCTCTTGCAGGAGGTACCCTCTTTCATCACGGCGCCGAAGTCGTTGCGGGCGTCGGGCTTCTCCATGTTGCCGGGCGCGCCTTTCTGCACCGGAAACACCGAGTCCATCTGCCAGGCGTTCCAGCCGCCGTCGTAGACATAGGTGGTCGGCCAGCCGGCCATCTGCGTCATGAACCAGGGCACACTGGCGCGCCAGCCGGTGCCGCAGTAGAAGGCCAGTTTGTCGCCCCGCTCGATGCCCTGCCCTTTCCACAGCGCGAAGATCTCGTTGGGATTGCGCAGCGTGCCATCGGGGTCGTAGTAGTCAGCCATGTTCGAGGAATCGGTGCCCGCAAAGCCCCAGATCGCCCCCTTGGGCTCACCCTTGGCATGGATGTAGTCATAGCCGCTGACCTTGCCGATGTATTCGTCCCACGAGCGGTTGCTGATCAGCTTCAGCCCGGCCTTCTGCGCCTCGAACGCCTCGGCCGGCAACGAGATATTGACCTGCGGGTTGGCCGGGATCTTCACGCCGAAGGACGCCGCCGGCTCCGGCAGGTTGACCTTGGTCTCGGTCGGATAGCCCTGCTCGACCCAGGCGCGCAGCCCACCGTTCAGAAAGCGCACGTCCTTGACCCCGGCCCAGGTCAGCGCCCACAGCACCCGCAGCGCCGCCAGCTGGTTGTCGGAATAGAGCACGATCGTCCGGTCGGCGGTGATGCCGTTCTTCAGCAGGTTCTGCTCGATGACTTTCGCCTCGGACAGATTCCAGACCGGCGCATTCTCCACCCAGTCGGTATCGAAATGGAAGGCGCCGACGATGTGCTGCTTGTAGGCAGCGGCTTTTTCCAGCGGCCCCCACGAGACCTCGAACACCATGTAGCGATCGTTGTCATAGCTTTCGGGTTTGCCCCCCTTCATCACCGCATCCAGCCAGCTGGGCGAGACCGCGAGCTGGTGATTCGGGAAGGCTTCGAGCGGACGGCTGCCATCGGCCGCATAGGCCAGATAGTCCTTGTAGATCGCCACCTTGTAACCCTTGGCGGCAAATTCGGCGCTGATACGCTCCAGATTGTCGGGGTTGCTGTCATAGAACACCAGGGTCTTGTCCTTGGTGATGCCCTTGCCCGCCGCGAAGGACTCCAGCTTGTCCGGCGCCACGCTGTCGAGCCAGCCGACGGTGAACTGCACGGCCCCGGGCAGATGGCCGCCCCGGGGAGCATTCTGGTCACGGAAACCGTTGTAGAGGCTGTCCTCGCGGGTGTCGATCAGGAGATGGCCGGGGTCATTCAGTTTCTCGACCAGCTGCGCGGTATCCAGCACCTGGACTTTCTGTTGATTGCAGGCGCTCAGCGCCAGACCCAGGCTTGCCAGCAGGCACGCAGATTTCAGTTTCATGATTTTTCGGTTCACTCCCCGTCACGCGGGATAGATTGGAACAACACACTTGCAACGAGATTCGGCAATACAGCGCCCTGAACATGGGCAGCAGACGCCCCGGCAGGGAGGACGGGCTGTTGATCGGTCGCCCCCTTGCCCGCCAAGCGGAGCCCATCGATTTTCAACGTCGCCCGAGCAGTCCATGCGGGCGCGGCCGGCGATCGACCAGAAAGAAGCCCAGCCAGGCGCCCAGCAGGATCGTCGCCGAGGCCACCCAGCCCTGCCACGAGAAATAGGCGGTGGCCACCAGCATGTTGGTAATGGTGCAGCCCCCGGCCAGGGTTGCGCCGATACCCATCAGCACGCCGCCCGCCAGCCGCTGCCGGACCTGCCAGGCCGGCGGCAGCCGCCAGCGGAATTCACCGCGCACCAGGGCCGTCAGCCAAGATCCTGCCAGCAGCCCCAGCACGAACCAGCTGCCCCAGTTCAGATAGCGCTGCTGGCCGGTGCTCAGATACTGGAGCACGTTCGCGGTGGGCACCGCCACCCCATAGCCGTAGTTGCGTCCGCTCTGCCAGCTCAGCCACCAGGCAGCCACGCCCAGCAGGCCGATCAGCGTCGCCGTCAGAAAAGGATGCCAGGCATCCCGCACGGGCTCGGGCAGCGGCCTGCGGTGCGCCGGCGCGCCGTCGACACGCGCAACGGCGGAGGCGCTCACAGCGGCAACGTCGGGCGGTATGATGTCCGCCACCCCGGCCGTGGCGCGGGACCGTGGCTCTGCCACTGCACTTGGCGCCGCGCCCGCGCCAGAAGCCGCTGTGGTTGCGCGCCCGGCAATCGTCGCAGCCGCTGCCATCGTCCGGGTGGGCGGGAGCGGCAAAGCGTCGGCCTCCTTCCGGGCCCGCTCGCGCCGCAGCTGCCAGGGCACCAGCAAGGCCGCAGCAGCCACCAGGGCCGCCGCGCAGAGCCAGGGCGACAGCCCGAGGCTCCGGTCGATGGTGCTCATCGTGCTGCGATCGTTCATCAGGGGTTGCAGCAGCGGCTTCAGCGGACCCGCCTGACAGGCCGCCAGGGTGATGGCGAACATCAGCAGCGTCAGCAGGCTGCCGACTGCGCCCTCGCCGGTGCGGAACCAGCTGCCGCTGCCGCAGCAACGGGCCAGGGCGATGCCGACCCCGAACAGCACGCCGCCCAGCAGGGTGGCCATCCAGGGCATCTGCTCGGCGGGCAGGCTGATCTCGCCGACACTCTGCAGGCCGAGCAGGCCGACGGACTGGATCGCCACTGCCAGCAGCACCGCGATCAGAAAGCGGGGCTCGCGCTTCTGGGCGAGATCCCGAAAACCACAGACGAAGCAGAACTGGCCACGTTGCAGCAGAAAGCCGAACACCAGACCGACGAACAATCCACTCAGGGCCATGACGGGATTCCTGCGCTGTGGAGAGATACGGTCGACGCCCGGATGCCCAGGGGCACGGCGTGCGAACCGACAAAGACACGGCGGGCGTGAAAACCTGCCGGAAGCTTGGCACGATGGCCTTTGACCATCGCACGAAAAGAGTTGGTGCCCGGGGTCGGACTCGAACCGACACGCCTCGCGGCGGGGGATTTTGAGTCCCCTGCGTCTACCAGTTTCACCACCCGGGCCGATGCATCGGCATCCAGACCGACAGACTGGCACAGCCCGAAGGTTCCGTGCGATCATGTCGAGCTTTGGATTATGACGCAATCCGGCGCAATTTGACAAATGGCACCGGGTTTTTCCGACACCTTGGCCCCCGTCCAACCGCCTTCTCCACCCCTTGCCGCTGCGCCGGCTCCGCACCCGCCGATGTCCGACCCAGGACACGGCACAACCCCCGATGGCACGGCAGCCGATCGCCCCTCAGCGGCGCTGCGGCAGACACGCCCTGCCCACCCACTGGCGGAGCATCCGGACAGAAGGGATCGAAACCCGAGCAGCCTCCCGGCCGCTGCCCCGCCCCCCTTCGATGGCGGACAGGCGCCCGACAACGCCCCCACCGAGCCGATGCGGCACGAGCTGCTGCCGGCCGTACTGCAGGTGCAGGCCCAGGCTTATGCCGGCCTGCCGGTGCTGGAGCCGATCGAGTTCTTCGCCAACCGGCAGCGGCTGGCGCCGGAAGGCTGTCAGGTCGTGCTCGACGGGGGCGAACTCGCCGCCTACATGATTTCCTACCCGTGGGACGACGGCCTGCCGCCGGCACTGGGCGGCACGCTGCCAGCGCTGCCGCTCGAGACGGCGCACTGGTTCATTCACGATGTGGCGGTACGACCCAGCCACCACGGCAAGGGGCTGGCGGGCCGGCTGCTGCGCGCGGCCGAGGCCAGCGCCCGCCGGCATGGTGCACACAGCCTGCGACTGGTCTCGCTGGCCGGCGCCAACAGCTACTGGCAGCGCCAGGGCTTCCGGCCAGTGCAGCCCCGGGATGAGGACGGTGCGCAGCGCCTGCAGGCCAAGCTGGCAGACTACGGTGAAGGCGCCTGCCTGATGCAGCGCAGCGTCCGGGCGTGATCCAATCCCTGCATGGACACGCGCCGAGCGGATGGGAACGACAATGAAACTCTCTGATTTCGATTATGAGCTGCCCGAGGCGCTGATCGCCCAGCACCCCCCCGAGACCCGGGCCGGCGGGCGTCTGCTGGATGTGTCGGCTCTGATGCATGCCACGGGCCTCGGCCCGGCCTCGCGCGCAGCGCTGCCGGCAGCCGAGTCGGCGCACGCACCCGGCCCCGCTTCCGCGGCCGTGCCTGCTTCCACGTCAACCCCAGCGTCGATATCGGCTGCCGTGCCGGGACCGGCTTCCACGTCGGTCTCGGCCTCTGCCGCGCCGCCGGCTTCCGTTTCCGCCGATCGTCTGCTGACCGATCTGCCGCAGTTGCTCGAACCGGGCAGCCTGCTGGTCTTCAACGACACCCGGGTCATCAACGCCCGGCTGTTCGGGCGCAAGGAAAGCGGCGGCCGCATCGAGGTGATGGTCGAGCGGGTCGACGGCGAATTCGAGGTGCTGGCGATGATCCGTGCCAGCCACCCGCCGAAAGAAGGCAGCCGGCTGTTCTTCGGCACCGATCCGGACGCCAGCCCTGCGGGCGCCGCCCCCAGCGGCACCGCCAGCCCGAGCCCGAGCGGCGCCGGGCCCGCCACGGCAGCAGTCCAGCAGCCGTCAGCGGGTACCGATGCCACGCCCCCCGCCGTCGCCACAGTGGTGGCGGCCCGGCAGGCCGGCAGCATGCTGCTGCGGCTGCGCTTCGACGAGCCCGCCTATGGGGTGCTGGAGCGACTGGGCAGCCTGCCCTTGCCCCCCTACATCCAGCACCAGCCGGACCAGGCCGATCGCCAGCGCTACCAGACCGTCTTTGCCCGCGAACCGGGGGCGGTGGCTGCCCCCACCGCCGGGCTGCATTTCGACGAGGCGCTGCTGGCCGCCCTGCGCGCACGCGGCATCGACAGCACCACCCTGACCCTGCATGTGGGCGCCGGCACCTTTCTGCCGGTGCGCACCGAAAACCTGAGCGAGCACCGGATGCACGCCGAGCGCTATGCGATCTCGACCGAAAGCGCCGCCGCCATCGCCCGGGCCAAGGCAGCCGGCAAGCCGGTGGTAGCCATCGGCACCACCTCGCTGCGGGCGCTGGAAGCCAGCGGCGGGCAGGCCGGCGTCGGTGAGACCGAGCTGTTCATCACCCCCGGCTATCGCTTCAAGGTCGTCGATCGCTTGTTCACCAATTTCCATCTCCCCAAATCGACCCTGCTGATCCTGGTCAGCGCCCTTGCCGGCCGCGACGTGATCCGCCGCGCCTATGCCCACGCCATCGCCCAGCGCTACCGCTTTTTCAGCTATGGTGACGCGATGCTG
>JBHADS010000351.1:0-13237 GCA_041855185.1 Lautropia sp.
GCCTCAGCACTCCACCACATTCACCGCCAGGCCGCCGCGGGAAGTTTCCTTGTAGGTCGCCATCATGTCGGCGCCGGTCTGGCGCATGGTCTCGATCACGGTGTCGAGCGAGACGTGGTGCTGGCCGTCGCCGCGCAGGGCGAGGTGGGCGGCGTTGATGGCCTTGATGGCGCCCATCGCGTTGCGCTCGATGCAGGGAATCTGCACCAGCCCGCCCACCGGATCGCAGGTCAGGCCCAGGTTGTGTTCCATGCCGATCTCGGCGGCGTTCTCGACCTGTTCGACGGTGCCGCCGAGCACGGCGGCCAGTCCGGCTGCGGCCATCGAGCAGGCGGTGCCCACTTCGCCCTGGCAGCCCACTTCGGCGCCCGAGATCGAGGCGTTGCGCTTGAACAGGAAGGCCACGGCCGCCGAGGTCAGCAGAAAATCCACCACGCCGTCGTCGTTGGCACCGGGCACGAAGTGCTGGTAGTAGCGCAGCACGGCCGGCAGCAGGCCGGCGGCGCCGTTGGTGGGCGCTGTCACGACGCGGCCCGAGGCCGCGTTCTCCTCGTTCACCGCCATCGCATAGAGGTTCACCCATTCCATCGCCAGCATGCCTTCGGGCGCTCTGCCCTGCTGCTTCGAGAGGCTGGCGTACAGGGCCGGCGCCCGGCGGCGCACCTTCAGCACGCCAGGCAGCATGTTGCTCTCCAGCGGTCCCAGCAAGCCGGTGCCGCGGTCGATGATCTCGTTCATCACGCGGGCGATGTGCAGCACGCCGGCCCGCACCTCGGCCTCGGGCATCGAGGCTTTCTCGTTCTCCATCACCAGTTGCGCGATGCTCAGCCCGTGCTGCTTGCACAGCGCCAGCAGCTCGCTGGCATGGGTGAAGGGATAGGGCTGCGGGGCGTGTTCGGGCACGCGCTCGTCGGTTTCGATGCTGTCCAGCGCCTGAATGAAGCCGCCGCCCACCGACAGATAGCGCTCGTCGAGCATCACGGCCCCGTCGGTGTCGAAGGCGACGAAGCGCATCCCGTTCGGATGCTCGGGCATCGGCGTCATCTGCCAGATCAGATCCTTGTGCAGATCGAAGCCGATGTCCTTCTTGCGCCAGACCCGCATCTGCCCCTGCTCGATGCGCCTGAGCAGGGCCGGAATCTCGCCCGGGTCCACCGTGTCCGGCGATTCTCCCATCAGCCCCAGCAGCACGCCCATGTCGGTGCGGTGCCCGAAGCCCGTCTCGGCCAGTGAACCGCAGAGTGTGACCTGGATGCGGGCGAGCCGCTCCAGCAGCCCCCGCGCATCCAGGTTGCGGGCGAAGTTGCGTCCTGCCCGCATCGGCCCCACGGTATGCGAGCTGGACGGACCGATACCGATCTTGAAGATGTCGAAGACGGAAAGCGACATGGCTTGTTCCTGTTTTTACCAGCCGATGGCGTTCTTGGGCCCCGGATAGACCGGGAAGCGCTCGCACAGCCCCTTGACCTGCTCGCGGACGCGGGCAATGGTCTCCTGGTTGTCGAGATCGGCCAGGATGTCGCACATCCATTGCGCCAGATCCTCGCACTCCTTGACGCCGAAGCCACGGGTGGTGACGGCGGGCGAACCGACACGGATGCCGCTGGTGACGAAGGGCGGCTGCGGGTCGTTCGGCACGGCATTCTTGTTGACGGTGATGTGCGCCGCCCCCAGGGCCGCATCGGCCGCCTTGCCGGTGATGCCGCGCGCCGACAGATCGACCAGGAACAGGTGGTCGAGCGTGCCGCCCGAAACGATGCGCAGCCCGTTGCGGACGAACACGTCGGCCATCGCCCGGGCGTTGTCCAGCACCTGCTGCTGATAGGCTTTGAACTCGGGCTGCATCGCCTCCTTGAAGGCCACGGCCTTGGCGGCGATTACGTGCATCAGCGGACCGCCCTGCGCGCCTGGGAAGACGGCGGACTGGATCTTCTTCTGGATCTCGGGATTGGCGCGCCCGAGGATCAGGCCGCCGCGCGGGCCGCGCAGCGTCTTGTGGGTGGTGGTGGTGACGACATCGGCGAAGGGCACCGGGTTCGGATAGAGGCCGGCGGCCACCAGACCGGCGACGTGCGCCATGTCCACCAGCAGCAGGGCACCCACCTTGTCGGCGATCTGCCGGAAGCGCGGGAAGTCCAGCACCTGCGAGTAGGCCGAGAAGCCAGCTACGATCATCTTCGGCTTGTGCTCGACAGCCAGGCGCTCCACCTCGTCGTAGTCGATCAGATCGTTGGCATCCAGCCCGTACTGGACGGCGTTGTAGAGCTTGCCCGAGGCGCTGACCTTGGCGCCGTGCGTCAGGTGGCCGCCGTGCGCCAGGCTCATGCCCAGGATGGTGTCGCCCGGTTGCAGCAGGGCCAGGTAGACCTCGGCATTGGCCTGCGAACCGGAGTGCGGCTGCACGTTGGCCCAGTCGGCACCGAAGAGCTGACAGGCACGGTCGATGGCGAGCTGCTCGACCACGTCGACATATTCGCAGCCGCCGTAGTAGCGCTTGGCTGGATAGCCTTCGGCGTATTTGTTGGTGAGCTTGGTGCCCTGGGCCTGCATCACGCGCGGGCTGGTGTAGTTCTCGGAAGCGATCAGCTCGATGTGATCTTCCTGGCGCTGAGCCTCGGCCTGCAGTGCAGCAAACACTTCATCGTCGAAACCCTGGATGGTTTCCTTGCCCGTGAACATCGGTGGTCTCCTCAGTGATGTCGGTATTCGCACCGATTCTGTGGCAAGCCACCGGCCCCGGCTTGAATTTTCACGACAATCTCATGGGATAGGGGCGTCGGTGCGGCCTTCCCGCACTGGGGCTATCCCGAAGCGCGCGCGATGCACCTTCACGGGATACGGGCGTCTGTGCAGCGTTCCCACACAGGGGCGGCTATCCCGAAGCGCACGATGCACCTTCACGGGATACGGGCGTCTCCGCGGCGTTCCCGCCCAGGGGGTATCCCGAAGCGCTCGCGGTAACGCGAGATGAAATGCGAGACCGAACTGAATCCGCAGGCCAGGGCGATCTCGATGATCGACAGGCGGCTGTCGCGCAGCAGACGTTGCGCTTTCTTCAGGCGCAGGCTCAGATAGTACTGGCGCGGTGTGCACTTCAGATGTTCGGCGAACTGGCGCTCCAGCTGCCGGCTGGAGAGCTGCACATAACGGGCGATCTCGTCCAGCCCCAGCGGCTCTTCGAGATTGCTTTCCATCAGCGCCACCGCCTCCAGCAGCTTGGGCCGGCTGCCGCCGAGCTGGATGCGCAACGGCACCCGCTGCAGTTCGTCGTCGCCACGAATGCGCTCGCAGACCATCAGCTCCGCCACCGAGGCCGCCAGCGCCCGCGCCTCCTCGTCCTCGCGTGCGATCAGGCTCAGCATCATGTCGATCGGCGCCACGCCGCCGCTGCAGGTGAAACGGTCGCGGTCGATCTCGAACAGATGGGAAGAGAGCTGCACCTGACGGAAGTGGTCCAGAAAGCGGGCGGCATCCTCCCAGTGCAGCGTGCAGCGATAGCCATCGAGCAGCCCTGCCCAGGCCAGCCAGTAGCTGCCGGTGCAGATACCCCCCAGCGGCAGCCCCTGCCGCGCCACTGCCCGCAGCCAGTCGGCCAGCGCCGGGTCGATTCGACGCGGCACCGGGTTCGAGCCGCAGACGAACAGGGCATCGATATTGCGTGCAATGGAGTCATCGGTGCCGAAGGGGTCGGCCTGCGCCGTGTCGAGACGCACCACCTGCTCGACCGCCACCGCCACACCGTTGCTGGCGCGCACGATCAGCTGATCGAAGCCGATCGCCTGCCACTGGTAGCGCGGGTGGCCCACGGCCCGATTGGCCAGACGCAAGGGCTCGGTGGCCGACGCAAAGCTGATCAGCGAAAAACCATCAATCAGTAAAAACCCGAATCTTCGGGGTGCCTTGGCGCCCCCCGATGACCTTCCCAGCCCCTTGGCCATCGCCCTCCCCCGGAAAAACCTTAGTCGCCATCACGATATCAGATGTCGGATGCAGGACAACTGCACACCCCCTCGGTGCGTAGCATCACTTCACAAGAACCTGCGTCGTTCACCGGACAGAAGCTGCCCGGCGGGCGATGAACAGGACAACGATGTCGGGCCTCATGCATTTCGCTGCCTTATGGAACAGCGTCGATGCAGGAGATGCCCGATACACAAAAAAGGTCGCAAAAACCAGCCGAAGGAGAACCCCTATGAGCAAAACCCCTGAATTCAGCTTCTCGACCGCCGGCAGCGTTGCCGAGCAGATGCGCAACACCCGCCTGCTGACCATCCGCAATGGCGAGAAGGTGAAGCCGACGTTCTCGGCCGCCGAGATGCAGCGCCGCACCGACAAGCTGCGCGCCTACATGGCCCAGGAGAACATCGACGCCGTTCTGTTCTCGTCCTATCACAATATCAACTACTACTCGGACTTCCTGTTCTGCCACTTCGGCCGTTTCTACGGGCTGGTGGTCACGCACGATGCCCACACCACCATCAGCGCCAACATCGATGCGGGTCAACCGTGGCGGCGCAGCTTCGGTGACAACGTCGTCTACACCGACTGGCAGCGCGACAACTACTTCCATGCCGCCAAGACTCTGCTGGCCGGCAAGAAGCGCGTCGGTGTCGAATTCGACAACCTCAGCGTCGAGAACATGAAGAAGCTGAAGGATGCCCTGCCGGATGCCGAGATCGTCGACATCAGCAAAGGCGTGATGCGGATGCGGATGATCAAGTCCGAGGAAGAGATCGCCCTGATCAAACATGGCGCACGGGTGGCAGACATCGGCGGCCAGGCTTGCTATGACGCGGTGGCGGTGGGTGTGCCGGAGTACGAAGTGGCACTGGCCGCCACGCAGGCAATGGTGCGCGAGATCGCCAAGACCTTCCCGCACGCCGAGCTGATGGACACCTGGACCTGGTTCCAGTCCGGCATCAACACCGACGGCGCACACAACCCCGTCACCTCGCGCCGCATCGAGCGCGGTGACATTCTGAGCCTGAACTGCTTCCCGATGATCGCCGGCTACTACACGGCGCTGGAACGCACGATGTTCGCCGAGGAGTGCTCGGATGCGCATCGCAAGATCTGGGACATCAACGTCGAAGTGCACGAGGCGGGCCTGAAGCTGATCAAGCCGGGCGCACGCTGCTGCGACATCGCCGCCGAGCTGAACGAGATCTTCCATCGTCATGGCGTGCTGCAGTACCGCACCTTCGGCTACGGCCACTCCTTCGGTGTGCTGTCGCACTACTACGGCCGCGAAGCAGGTCTGGAGCTGCGCGAGGACATCGAAACCGTGCTGGAGCCCAACATGGTGGTGTCGATGGAGCCGATGCTGATGATTCCCGAAGGCATGCCCGGCGCCGGCGGCTACCGCGAGCACGACATTCTGGTCGTGACCGAGGATGGTGCCGAGAACATCACCAAGTTCCCCTACGGTCCGGAGCACAACATCGTCAGGAACTGAGCTTCCGGGCTGGACATGAAGGGATTGGAATCCGGTGGTACTGCTTGAGAGGACCCGGACTCCCCTGTCCTCTTTGCTCCGAGCGCCGGCTCCTCGCATCGCCAAGGCTCTGCCGCCCCATGCGGCAGGCTCTGGCCGGCCCTGCCCGTCGGCACGATGCAGCCGACGCGGCACAAGGCCGCCTGCCGACATCCGTTGCACATCGCGTGCGCGCGGGCCGCGCCCTTCGGGGCCAGTCATCGCGTCGCACGGGATGCCGAGCGATTCCGTCCCTTCTGCACTGATTTCGATGACAAGGCACTCGAAACCCATTCGACGCGTCCTTTGATTCGGCAACAAATAAGAATCTGTCGCAGCCGTCACGGCACGCGCTGTGAACAGGAGGAATGCACAATGGAGTACGGCGTCGAACGCATACCGCACAATAAGCGCGAGTATGGATTCTTCGACCAGGTCGTGACCTGGTTCGGTTCCGGTGTGAACACCGGCTCGTGGTTCTTTGGCGGGATGGCGGCAGCCTTCGGTCTCAGCTTCGTCTGGACCTACAGCTTCATCTACCTTCCGTTGATGATGATCCCCTGGGCGGCGATCGGCTGGATCGCCTGGAAGCACGGTGCCTCCACCGTGACCTGCACCGTGCCCTCGCTGGGCATGAAAGGCTCCCAGGTGGCCGGCGTCGGCGAATTCTTCGGCATGATCGGCTGGCCCAGCGTCAACACCTTCATCGCGGCCATCTCGCTGACGCACGTATTCTCGTACCTGTGGGGCTGGCCGGCCTATGGTCAGCCCGGCGCCGAATGGCCGCTGGTGCTCGGCATCCTGGTCACAGCGCTGACGCAGGGTCTGATCGTCGTCGTCGGCCACAACGCCATCAAGTATCTGGAATGGATCTCGGTGGTGCTGCTGATCATCCTGGGCATCTGGGAGACCTACGTGGTGGTCACACAGTGGGATTACGGCAAGATCATGTCCGTGACCATGCCCGCCGCGCAGAACACCCCGGCCTTCTACTTCGATCTGGCCTTCGGTTTCTGCTGGGGCTGGGCGATGATCGGTGACTTCGGCCGTTTCTCCAAGACACCGCGCGCCGCCACCGTCGGCAGCTGGCTGGGCGTCAATCTCGGTCAGGGCTGGTTCATGATGGTGGGTGCGATCGGCGTGATCGGCGTGGTGCTGGACACCGGCGTCTTCGACCCGAACAACTCCGACCCCAGTTCGACCATTGCCTCGCTGGGCCTGGGCGTGGTGGCGTTCCTGGTGGTGTTCTTCGCCACCATCAGCACCAACGTGACCGTGCTCTACGGCGCCGGCATGGGTCTGGTGGGCGCCTCCAAATCCCATTCCCCGCGCAAGTACCTGATCGGCATCGCCGTGCTGCAGTTCGTGATGTGCTTCCTGCCGCTGGCCTTCGAGCACTTCGTGCACTATTTCGAGTTCTTCCTGGGTATGATCGGCGGCATCTTCATCCCGATGTGGACGCTGGTGGTGCTGGACTACTTCATCGTCCGCAAGAAGCGCGTCGAGGATGCCGATCTCTTCCCCGAGGAATTCGGCAAGACCCAGTCCCGCTTCGGCGACTGGAACCGCGCCGGCTGGATCTCGATGGGTCTGGGTCTGGCCACCTTCTACACGCTCAACTACGGGCTCAAGAGCATCGCAGCCGTGACGACCGCCTCCTTCCCGGCAGTCGCCGTGACCGCAATCGCCTATCTGATCCTGACCCGCAACGGCGCCCCCGGCGACGAAGCCAGGCGTTGATCGGTGCAGCAGCCGGCTCGGCGAAGCCCTGAGCCCCGGTCTTGGTCCGGGACTCAGGGCTGACGCGACACCGGCCCACACAGACAGCCTCGGCGGGGCGGCACACATCGACAGGCGCCCCGCACCAACCTTCAGAGGACTCCATGAAAGACAGTGTTTTCATTTCCGAACTGGCCTGGCCGGATTACGACCGGAAAGTGCGCAGCGGTGCCCCGATCATGATCCCGGTCGGCGCGCTGGAGCAGCACGGCCCGCACATGAGCATGAATCCGGATGTGCTGCTGCCGACGGCCATCTCGCAGCATGTGGCCGAGCGGGTCGGCGCCCTCGTGGCACCGGCCATCAGCTACGGCTACAAATCCCAGCAGAAAAGCGGTGGCGGCAACCACATGCCCGGCACCACCAGCCTGGATGGACTGACCGTCACCTCCGTGATCCGCGACGTGCTGAAGGAATTTGCACGCCACGGGGCACGCAACATGGTGCTGGTCAACGGCCATTACGAGAATGCGATGTTCATCACCGAAGGGGGGGATCTGGCGCTGCGCGAGCTGCGCTGGGATGGCATCGACGACGTGAAGATCGTCATCCTGTCCTACTGGGACTACATCGACGAGGACACGATCCGCCGCATCTACCAGGACGATTTTCCGGGCTGGGCCGTGGAGCACGGCGGCGTGCTGGAGACCTCGCTGATGCTGCATCTGCATCCGCATCTGGTCGACATGGACAAGGTGCACGATCACCCGCCGGCCACCTTTCCGCCCTACGACCTGTTCCCGATCGACCCCGCACGCACCCCGGCCTCGGGCTGCCTGTCCTCGGCCAAGCGGGCGCGTGCCGAGTTCGGCGAGATCATCCTGCAGGTCTGCGTGGACGGCATCGTGCAATCGATGGGGGAAGTCTTTCCGAAGCGGCCATGATTCCGCCGCAGCAAGAAGCAAGCGCAGCGGCAGAAGCATCAAGCCGTAGAAACATCAGCCGTAGAAACATCAGCCGTCAATGCAGCAAGCCACAGAATCAGTGGCAGCACCCCATATGGCGGCGGGCGCCGCATCGACGCTCGCCGCAGTACCCGAAGTTCCCGCTGTACCGCAGTATCCGCAGCAGACACCGTGGCGGCCTCGACGCCCTCGCGGTCACTAAAAAACAAGGGCGCAGCATCCGTGCCGGCGTAACGCCGGCACACGCCAACGACGCCCGACGACAGAAACAGGACATTCGCGGGTGAAAGCCCGCAGTTCATCTGGAGACGATCATGCAGACATCCACCCATGCCGCCCCCGCCGGCAACGACACCCGCGACCCCGCGATGCTCAAGCGCGTCGCCAGTGCGAGCTTCATCGGCAATTTCGTCGAGTGGTTCGACTACGCCTCCTATGTCTACCTGGCAACGGTCATCACCCAGGTCTTTTTCCCCGACAGTTCGCCAGCCTCGGGCCTGCTCGCCACCTTCGGCGTGTTCGCGCTGTCCTTCGTCATCCGGCCGCTGGGCGGCATCTTCTGGGGGCATTTCGGGGACAAGCATGGGCGCAAGCACGCACTCTCGCTGTCGATCATCATCATGTCGGTTGCCACCTTCTGCATCGCACTGTTGCCCTCCTTCGAGAGCATCGGGCTGTGGGCGCCGCTGCTGCTGTTGATCCTGCGGATGGTGCAGGGCTTCTCGGCCTCGGGCGAATACGCTGGCGCCGCCACCTTCCTGGCCGAATATGCGCCCGACGACAAGCGCGGCCTCTACGCCGCGATCGTGCCGGCCAGCACGGCCGCGGGTCTGCTGCTCGGCTCCTTGTTCGCAGCCGGACTGCATGCCCTGCTCGACAGTGCCGCGCTGCAGGACTGGGGATGGCGGATTCCCTTCCTGCTGGCTGCGCCGCTGGGCTATGTCGGCCGCTACATCCGCATCAGCCTCGAAGACTCGCCGCAGTTCCAGGCCGCGCTCGAAAAGAATGAAGTGGCGCAGGCGCCGGTGTCGGAGCTGCTCGGCAAGCACCGTCGCTCGGTGATCATCGCCATCGGCGCCACCGTGCTGAACGCCGTCGGCTTCTACATCATCCTCGGCTACATGCCCACCTATCTGAACGAGATCCTGTCGATCACCGAGACACAGGCGTTCCTGGCCACCACGCTGGCGCTGCTGTCCTACATCGGCTTCATCCTGCTGATGGGCACGCTGTCGGACCGCTTCGGTCGCAAGACCATGCTGGTGGCGGCCTCGGTGGTGTTCATGCTGGCGACGGTGCCGCTGTTTCATGCGCTGGGCACGGGCGGCTTCCTCGGCATGGTCGTGGTGCAGATCCTGTTCGGCGCGATGCTGACGATGAACGATGGCACCCTGCCCTGCTTCCTGTCGGAGATCTTCCCGACCAACGTGCGCTACAGCGGCTTTGCCTTCAGCTTCAATGTCGCCAATGCGATCTTCGGCGGCACCGCCCCCTTCGTCGCCACCTGGCTGATCCAGGTCACGGGCGACAAGCTCGCGCCCGCCTGGTATCTGGTGGCCGCCGCCACCGTTGCGCTGGTGGCGATGCTGGCCAGCCGCGAGACGGCCTACAAGCCGCTGGCGACCGCAGCCTGAACGGCACCACGAGCAGAACTGCGCCCCGTGTCCTGGCAGTCCCAGGCGCGGGGCGTGTTTCATCAGTCCTGCGGCAGCCGGAAGATCTTGCCCGGATTCATGATGTTGTCCGGATCGAAGGCCCGCTTGATGCGAGCCATCAGCTCGATGCCGTCGGCGCCGGCCTCGGTCTCCAGAAAATCCATCTTGTGCAGGCCGATGCCGTGCTCGCCGGTGCAGGTGCCGCCCAGACTCAGCGCCAGCTCGACGATGCGGCGGTTCAGCGCCTCGGCCTGCTCCAGCTCGCCCTCTTTCTCGACATCGACCAGGATCAGGCAGTGGAAATTGCCATCGCCGACGTGGCCGAGAATCATCGACGGGAAAGGACTTTCTTCGAGCAGCTTGCGGGCGCCTTCCAGCGAGGCCGCCAGACGCGAGATCGGCACGCAGGTATCGGTCGAGATGCCCTTGGCGCCGGGACGCACTTGCAGGCAGGCGAAATAGGCATCATGGCGGGCATTCCACAGCCGGGTACGATCCTCGGGGTTGACTGCCCACTCGAAATCGGCGCCGTCGTTGCCCGCGGCAATCTCCTGCACCAGTTCGGCCTGCTCGGCCACGCCGCGCTCGGTGCCGTGGAACTCGAAGAACAGGGTGAAGGCTTCGCGCAGCTTCAGCTTGCTGTAGGCATTGATGGCGGCGATGCTGGGCGGATCGAGAAATTCGCAGCGCGCCACCGGCACACCCATCTGGATGGCTTCGATGACGGTCGTGACGGCTTTTTCGGCCGAGGGGAAGTTGACGACGGCCGCCGACACTGCCTCGGGCAAGGGATGCAGGCGCAGGGTGATTTCGGTGATGATGCCGAGGGTGCCTTCCGAGCCCACGAACAGCCGGGTCAGATCGTAGCCGGCCGATGATTTGCGGGCTTTCGTTCCGGTGTGGATCAGCTTGCCGTCGGCCGTCACCACGGTCAGCGCCAGCACGTTCTCGCGCATGGTGCCGTAGCGCACGGCATTGGTGCCCGAGGCCCGGGTGGAGACCATGCCGCCGATCGAGGCATCGGCGCCGGGATCGATCGGAAAGAACAGGCCGGTATCACGGATCTCCTGGTTCAGCTGCTTGCGGGTGACGCCCGGCTGCACCGTCACCAGCAGATCCTCGGCGGCCACCGACACGATCTGGTTCATCCGCGACAGATCGACCGAGACCCCGCCTTCGACGGCCAGCAGCTGCCCCTCGATCGACGAACCGGCGCCGTAGGGAATGACCGGACAGCGATGAGCACGGCACAGCTTGACGAGATCGACCACATCCTGCGTGCTTTCGGCAAACACCACGGCATCGGGCAGCGCCTCGGGAAAGGGGGATTCATCGCGGCCGTGGTGCTGCCGGACCGCTGCCGCCGTCGACAACTGCCCTCCGAAACGCTGTTGCAAGGCTGTCAGCAGTTCAGCCGAGAATCCCCGGCCTGCTCCAGCAGCCGGACCCTTCGTGTGTGCGGTGCTCATACCCTGTTCCTCGTGGATCGAAACGAAATGTTCCGATTCTAGAGCGTGCGCAGCACCAGATCACACCGCGACGCAGCCTCTTGGGACAGCCCAGGCTGCTGCAGTCACGGAACGCCCCCTCTGCGCACCCGGAACATCTTTCACGGCCACGCTCCGCCTCATCGCAGCCCCATGATCACGTCGCGCATTGTGCAGGAACGTATCCGGCAGCGGCCGGGCTCGTGTAGCATCTCGGCTGACGCCGATGCCGGCAAAGTCGGTATTGGCACTGCCCCGCGCCCGCCCTCCTCCCGGTGTGGCGCTGCCGGTCGATGCCCCGGCTGGAGGGTGTGATGGCGGTGTTCTGCCTCCCACGGCGCTGTCGCGGGGGCGAACGCGTTCATCACAGGCGCTGGCGGGCTGTGCCTCATGCTGGCCGGGCTGTCTCGGCTGCCGCCGGCGATCGCTCACTATTCACCATATCCCAGAGGGAACCCTTCATGGCTCCGGTTATCACCTGCATCGAAGATCTCCGCCGCATGGCCAAGCGCCGTGTCCCCCGGATGTTTTATGACTACGCCGATTCCGGTTCCTGGACCGAATCGACCTATCGCGCCAACGAAAGCGATTTCCAGAAGATCAAGTTCCGCCAGCGGGTAGCGGTCAACATGGAGAACCGCTCGCTCGAAACGACGATGATCGGCGAGAAGGTCCGGATGCCGGTGGCGATCGCCCCCACCGGCCTGACCGGCATGCAGCACGCCGACGGCGAGATCCTCGCCGCCCGCGCTGCCGAGAAGTTCGGTGTGCCCTTCACGCTGTCGACGATGAGCATCTGCTCGATCGAGGACATTGCCGAGCACACCTCGCGCCCCTTCTGGTTCCAGCTCTATGTGATGAAGGACAAGGACTTCATCGGACGGCTGATCGACCGCGCCAAGGCCGCCAAGTGCTCGGCCCTGGTCATCACCCTCGATCTGCAGATCCTCGGCCAGCGCCACAAGGACATCAAGAACGGTCTGTCGGCACCGCCGAAGCCCACACTCGTCAACCTGCTGAACCTGGCGACCAAGCCGCACTGGTGCCTGGGCATGGCCAAGACCAAACGCCGCAGCTTCGGCAACATCGTCGGTCACGCCAAGGGCGTCAGCGACATGAGTTCGCTGTCGAGCTGGACTTCGCAGCAGTTCGACCCGGCACTGTCCTGGGATGACGTGGCCTGGATCAAGGAACGCTGGGGCGGCAAGATCATCATCAAGGGCATCATGGAGGCCGAGGACGCCCGTCTGGCCGTCAAATCCGGCGCCGACGCGCTGGTGGTCTCGAACCACGGCGGCCGCCAGCTCGACGGCGCGCTGTCCTCGATCGAGGCGCTGCCCGCCATCGTCGATGCAGTCGGCAAGGACATCGAGGTCTTCCTCGACAGCGGCATCCGCTCGGGCCAGGACGTGATCCGCGCCGTGGCGATGGGCGCCAAGGGCACCTTCATCGGCCGCGCCTTCCTCTACGGCCTGGGTGCGATGGGCGAGGCCGGCGTCACCCGTGCGCTGGAGATCATCTACAACGAGGCCGATCTGACGATGGCCTTCAGCGGCCTGCGCAACATCAAGGACGTGGACAAGAACATTCTGGTGCCCGGCACCTATCCGACGTGACCGACATCAGCTTTTTCTGGCACGACTACGAAACCTTCGGGCGTGATCCGCGCCGGGACCGGCCGGCGCAGTTTGCCGGCATCCGGACCGACGCGGATCTGAACGAGATCGGTGCGCCGGTGATGCTCTACTGCCAGCCGACGCCCGATTACCTGCCCGACCCGGAAGCCTGTCTGCTGACGGGCATCACGCCGCAGACCTGCCTGGAGCAGGGTCTGCCCGAATACCGTTTTGCCGAGGCGATCGAGGCCGAGCTGGGCCGCAGCGGCACCATCGGCGTCGGCTACAACTCGATCCGCTTCGATGACGAAGTAACCCGCCA
>JBHADS010000352.1:0-3969 GCA_041855185.1 Lautropia sp.
CGCCCGGCCGGTCAGCGTCCGGGTGAAGAACAGCCACAGCCCGAGAAAGATGGCCAGGGCGCCGCCGATCACCCAGAGGCTCTGCGGCAGGATGGTGGCCCCGAGGATGCGCAGCGCCTCGTCCCCCGAGATCGCCGGGAAGCGGTGCAACTGCTTGTCGATCACCACACTGGTGAGGCCACGAATGAAAATGGAGGCTCCGATGGTGATGATGATCAGGCTGACCACCGGCGCGCCGCGGGCCGGTTCGATCGCCAGTTGGTTGAGCGCAACGCCGATCGCCGCGGTCAGCACGATGGCCAGCAGCACGGCCAGCGGCAGTGGTGCCCCGGCCTTGAAGGCAAAGGCCGTGATCATCCCGCCCAGCATCACGAACTCGCCCTGCGCGAAGTTGGCCACGGTGGACGCGTTGTAGATGATCGTGAAGCCGAGCGCCACCAGCGCATAGACCGCGCCGACGGTCAGCCCCGAGAGCAGGAACTGCATGAATTCGGACATCTCCGTCTCCGAATGAAGCTTTCTTCCAAACGGGCGACGACGACATGGCGGCCGTCGTCACCCTCCCTCCATCACTCGATGATCTTCCACTTGCCGTCGCGGATTTCCAGCATCCGGAAGGAGCTGAGGTCCAGGCCCAGGTGATCCTTGGCGCTCATGTTGACCCGGCCCGTGGTGCCGATGAAGCCGGCGGTGCTCTCCAGCGCCTCGCGGATGTCGGCGGACTCGCTGCTGCCCGCCTTCTTGATGGCATCCGTCACCAGATAGAGCGCATCGTGGGCATAGCCGCCGAAGGTCGAGACCGCCTTGCCGGTGGCCGACTCATAGCGCTGCTTGTAGGTCTGAACGACGGGGCGCTGCGGATCGTCCTCCGCCAGCAAATCCGCGACCAGCAGCGTGGTGCCCGGCAGCCGGATGCCCTCGGCCGCCTTCTTGCCGGCAAGCTCGATGAAGGCGTCGGAAGCCACGCCATGTGACTGGTAGAGCGGCAGATCGATCGCCAGCTGGGCATAGTTGCGGGTGACGATCGCCGGTCCGGACCCCAGTCCCAGCGTCAGGATCGCCTGGATGCCCTTCTTGTTCTTCAGATTGGTCAGCTGTGGCGTCATGTCGGCATCGGTCGGACCGAAGATCTCGTCGCCCAGCACCGTCATGCCGTATTCACCCAGAATGTCCAGACATTGCTTGCGCATCGAAGCGCCGAAGCTGTCCGAGCCGGAGATCAGCCCGATCCTGGTGATGCCGCGCTTCTTCATGTCCTCGAAGATCTTGGCGCAGGCCATTCGGTCGGTGTGCGGTGTCTTGAAGGTGAAGGGGCGAACGGGCTGGATGATCTCGATGGCGCCCGCCAGCGACACGAAGGGGACTTCCGCTTCCTCGACCACCGGAATGATCGCCATCGTCGTGCCGGTCGTCGTGCCGCCGATGATGGCAACCACTTCGTCGTCCTCGACCAGACGGGTGGCGAAGGTGCGGGCCTTGTTCGGATCGCCGCCATCGTCGTAGGAGATCAGCCGGATCTTCTCGCCGTTGACGCCACCCTTGGCGTTGATGTCATCGACCAGCATCTTCAGCGTGCGGGCCTCGGGTTCGCCGAGATAGGCGGCAAAGCCGGTGGCCGATACGGTCGAGCCGATCCGGATCTCGGCCTGGGCACTGCCCAGGGTGCCCATGACCAGAACGGCCGCGCTCATCAGCGTGCCGGCCGCCGTACAGAACTTCTTCATCATCGTCGTGTCTCCTTCTGCACCCCTGCGGGTGGTGGTCTGAATCATCGGGTCCGTCGCAGGACGGTTGTCGTCAGCCAGGCGTGCATCGCCTGGCCGCAAAGCGGAGGTGAGGCGGCCTGGCAGGCGCGCACCCCTCCGTTTGTTCGGCAGGTGGCCACTCAGGCGGCCACCGGACGCCGCCACATGACCACGCGGAAGCGATTGGCCACAAAGGCGGTATCGGTGAAACTGGCGTTGCCGGCAGGGTTCGCCCCGGTGACGTGGAAGTCACTGAAGGCGGCACTCTGGTTGACGTAGATGCCCCCCACCAGATTGATCGACAGATTGACCCCGGCCTTGCCGAAGGCGGCGATGGCCGCCTCGATCCGGGCTTCGTCGGAGTCGTAGTACGCGGCGGTGATCGCCCCCTTGCGGGCCGCCAGCCCCGCCGCACGTTCGATCCCCTCGGCCGCGTCCTCGACGGCGACCACGAAGGCGATCGGACCGAATCGTTCGGCGCCGTAGCTGTCGACCGAGGCAGCATCGACCGCCACCAGCAGCGGCGTGGCGGTGCGGGCCTGCCCGGCATCCGGCAAGGGGCTGGCATCGCGCAGCACCCGACCCATCGTCCGCGCGGTCTCGATGCGCGCCAGCGTGTCGGGGTTGGCGATGGCGCCGGCCACCATCGCTGCCCGCGCCGGGTCCGACAGCAGCCGATCGATTGCCGCCACGATGCCGGCCGCCACCGCGTCGAAGGATTTGTGGCCCTCGTTGGTGTCGATGCCGCCCCGCGGCACGAACAGGTTCTGCGGCGACGTGCACATCTGACCGCTGTAGAGCGACAGCGAGAAAGCGATGTTGTCGCACATGGCGGCGAAGTCGTCGCTGCCGCCCAGCACGATGCTGTTGATGCCGGCCTCTTCGGTATGGACCAGCGGTGTGCTGGCATGGGTGCGCAGCCATTGACCGAAGGCGTTCGAGCCGGTGAAGTCAATGGTGGCGATATCGGGATGCCCGGCGAGCGTCTGCGCCAGTGTGCCCCCCGGATTTTCGGCCGCCAGCAGCACGACATCCGCCGAGAAGCCTTCCTCCGCCAGCACCTCGCGCGCCACCGCCACCGTCAGCGCCATCGGCAGGATGGCAGCCGGATGCGGTTTCGCAATCACGGTGTTGCCGCTCAGAAGGCTGGCGAACAGGCCCGGATAGCTGTTCCAGGTCGGAAAGGTCTGGCAGCCGATGTTCAGCGCCACCCCACGCGGCAGGATTCGCCAGTGCTTCTCGAGCCGGATGCTCTGCTCCCGTCCCAGCGGCTTGACCCACTCGGCCGAGGACGGCACCTGCTCCATCGCCATCCAGGTGCAGGCCAGTGCCTCCAGGCCGCGATCCTGCGCGTGCGGCCCACCGGCCTGGAACGCCATCGGAAACGCCTGTCCGCTGGTGTGCATCACCGTGTGGGCGATCTCGAAGCTGCGCCGATTCAGCCGCGCCAGTATTTCGAGGCAGACCCCGGCCCGCACCTCGGGCGCGGCATCCGCCCAGCCCGCGCCGGCGGCCTTCGAGGCGGATACCAGCGTCTCGGCATCGGCAGCCGGGTAGCGGATGCCCAGCGCCCCGCCGAAGGGTGATGCCTCGCCCCCCACCCGGGTGCTTTCGGGATGCCCCGGCAGCTCGAAGGGCTTGCCCAGCAGCGCCACATAGGCCCGCTCACCCTCCTGGCGCGCCTGCTCACCATAGAACTTGCCGCTGGGAATTTCGGGATAGGCCGACCAGTAACCACGCTTGCGAAGCGCCTCGATGGCTGAACTCAAGGTGACGCGATGGCGTTCGAACAGCTGGCTCATAGTGGTTATTCCTATGTCGATGACTGGTGCTTATTATTGACCGACCGGACGGTTTATGAAATAGTAAGAACCCGAATACCGGCACCGACCGGAACCCCAGCCGACAGCGTCCTGCGGCCCGGGCCACGCAAACCGAGGAGACATCGTGCAAGCACAGGCATCCGATACCGTTCTTGTCGAGCTGAACGAGGGCGTCCTGACACTGACGCTCAACCGCCCCGACAAGCTCAATTCATTCAACGAAGCCATGCATCTCGCCCTGCGCAGCGCCCTGGAACGCGCCGAACAGGACTCTGCCGTCCGGGCCGTGCTGCTGACGGGCGCCGGTCGTGGCTTCTGCGCGGGTCAGGATCTCGGCGACCGCGACCCCGGCAAGGGAGAGGTTCCGGATCTGGGACGCACCATCGAACAGTTCTACAACC
>JBHADS010000353.1:0-3418 GCA_041855185.1 Lautropia sp.
CTGCTGCTGCTCGATACCCTGGACAAGCTGCGCAACAAGGGCAACACCCTGCTGGTGGTCGAGCACGACGAGGAGACCATCGCCCGCGCCGACCATCTGATCGACATCGGCCCCGGCGCTGGCCGGCTCGGCGGTCGCATCATCGCCAGCGGCACGATGCGCGAGCTCACCCAGAATCCCGACAGCCTGACCGGCCGTTTCCTGCGCGAGCCACCGCCGCTGCCCGTCGAGGCGCACCGCGCCGTCGATGCGCAGACGCCGTCGCTGTGGTTGCAGGGCGCCCGGCTGCACAACCTGAAGTCGGCCTCGGCCCGCATCCCGCTCAAACGGCTGACGGTCGTCACCGGCGTCTCCGGCTCGGGCAAATCCACCTTCGCCCGCGATGTGCTGCTGGATGCGCTGCAACGCAGGCTGCAGGGCGACGGCAAGCCGCTGCCCCATTGCGAGTCGCTCAGCGGCTGGGAAGGCATCCAGCGCGTGCTCGAAGTCGATCAGACCCCGATCGGCAAGACGCCCCGCTCCACCCCCGCCACCTACGTCGGCTTCTGGGATGCAATCCGCCGCCTGTTCGCCGACACGGCCGAGGCGCGGATGCGCGGCTATACGGCCTCGCGCTTCTCCTTCAATACCACCGGCGGCCGCTGTCCGGCCTGCGAGGGCCAGGGCGTGCGCACCATCGAAATGAATTTCCTGCCCGATGTGCGCGTGCTCTGCGATCTGTGCAACGGCGGCCGATTCGATGCCGAAACCAATCAGGTCCGGCTGAACGGCCGATCGATCGCCGAGGTGCTGCACATGACCGTCGACGAGGCGCTGGACTTCTTCGCCCCCTTCCGCTCGATCGCCCACCCGCTGCAACTGCTGCAGGATGTCGGCCTCGGCTATCTGACACTGGGCCAGCAAAGCCCCACCCTGTCGGGCGGCGAAGCCCAGCGGATCAAGCTCGTCACCGAGCTGACCAAGGTTCGGACCCTGACCGAAGCCGCCGATCCGCTGCGCGAAGCCAAGGCCCACGCGATGACCCGCGCCCGGGCCCGCAAAGCCGGCCACCAGGGCGAGATCCACGACGGCGGCACCTTCTACGTGCTGGACGAGCCCACCGTCGGCCTGCACATGGCTGACATCGAGAAACTGGTCCAGGTGATGCACCGGCTGGTGGACGCCGGCAACACCGTGCTCGTCATCGAGCACAACCAGACCCTCTGGGCCGAGGCCGACTGGATCATCGACATCGGACCCGAAGGCGGCACCGCGGGCGGTCAGGTCGTGGCCGAAGGCCCGCCGCGCACGCTGGCCGCCCAGGGCAGCACCCACACCAGCCGGATGCTGGCGGCCTTTCTCGCGCAGCATCCGGCAGCCGCATCGGGGTAGTGCATTCACATCGGGGTACCGCATTCAAACAACACACTGCGGTGCCCTTCCACGGCACAGTCCTCGCGTCGATGGCCAATGCGGCGCGCGATCGGTCCTGTCCGGACGCTCGCCCCGGTTGCGCCGAGGGGGGCACCCGGAGTGCGTTCTGCCAGCAGGCGCCGGAAGCGGCCATTTCCGAAGCCAGCATCGGCGCCTGTACACCTTTCGTTGCGTCGATGAGTCAGCCGCACACCCATCACCCGCAGCCGAGGCCGGATCGAAGGCCGGGCGCACACGCTGCACGGGCCAACACCATGTAAACTGCCAGTCAGCAAGCTATTGTTGCCGGCTGGCCGCTGGGTCGCGCACAAGGGAAAACGCACGTGCTCCAAAAGGTCGTCACAGGACTGATTCTCTGCGGTGTCATCGTCGTGGTTCTGGCAAGCCTCCAACCGGGGCAGCCCGAGCCATGGTTTCACGTGGCCGCGCTGCTGTTCTCGCTGGGCCTGGCGATCATCGTTGCCGTCTTCCTGCTGAATCTGGCCAGGCGTTTCGTCCGTCATCTCCGGCGTCGCGCCGGCCCGGACTACCGTGACGCCATCAAGCGCAGCAGACCGCTCCAGAAATTCGAGAAGTTCACGCAGAAGTCCTCCCGCCGCACCCGGCCACTCTGGCAATCCGAAGCAACCTACGAGCAGGAACAGGCGGAAGGTCTGAACTGGGACACCCTGCAATATGCGCCGCGCTCATCGGCACGCATGGCCACGGTGCGCGTGCGCGAGCATTCGCCCCCACCCGGGAACAGCGCCCCATCGCCGGCCACGGCGGCAACGCCGCACACCGCCGTGCCGGGCAGCTTCGGCCCGGAATCCCCCCCCCGTGCGCCGGCACCACCGCAGATCCATTGGGTCTCCCCCGCCCAGACCCTCGAGATCGCCGGGCTCCCCATCGAGGGCGGGATGTTCTACGTGGCGCATGGCACGGCCCTGGCCGAGACCCGTGTCGATCCGGGCTGGATCGATGTCTCGCTGGCGGTCGATCTGCAAGGCGACTATCGCCGGCCGCTGACGAGCGACTTCCGGAACGGCTATTCCGGCCTCTCTCCCCAGGAGCGGGGCGCCTATCTGCAGTGGCTGGGCAGCGGCCGCTCGGCTGCCGACGCCCACATCGGCTATGTCTTTCTGTTCTTCTACGGCCTGGAGCGCCGGGTCCTTATCGACGCCCAGCAGGATGCCGGCGTGCAGACCGAGTTTCCGGTGCTGGCGGCCGAACTCGACCGGCTGCTGAGCCTCCACGGTGCCAACCCGTCCTTCGGCGGCCATGCCAATCAGCTGCTGGGCGTCATCACCGCGCTGTCGCAGGATGACGACCATTATCTGCGGCCCTTGCCGGCCCTGGCGCGCGAAAGCGAGCTGCCCCTGTATCTGAAGATCGTGCTGGGCCAGAGCGCCATCCACGCCCATCCGCTGTCGCCGGAGACCGCGCTGGCCTGGGTCCGTCATTCACCGGACATCGTGCTGCGGCCGCCCGCCTTGCAGTGCCCGGCGCTGTTCGAGGCAGCATTCCAACATCGCTATCAGGACAGCCTCGGCGAAGGGCTGAACCTGCCGCTCGATCCGACGACGCTGAAGCACGATTACCGGGCGGCCTCGGCCGCGCTGTCCTCGCTGGACATCCGGCTGGATTTCGGGGATCTGCCCGATGTCTCGGCCTCGGGGGTGCCCATCCGCCAGCTGGCCCGGATCGTCGAGCAGGCCACCGACGACATCACGGACTACAGCCGCTACATCGAGAAGAATCCGGAGGAAGCCGGTGAGGTGGATGCACTGCTGATGCTGCCCGTGCATCTATGGCCCAACCCGGCCAGGCTGCGTCTGACCCATCTGAAGAATCGGCTGCGCGGCGACATGCGCGTCACCTCCTTGCCCGAACTGTGGCGTGAGCTGGGGCTGCAATCGGCCTTGACGCGGCCGAAGCTGCTCGAAGTCCTCACGGTGCTCGCCGATCATCGGGTGTCGATGGTGCCCGATGTGCTCGGCGGGGCCAGCATGCCGAAGCAGGACGA
>JBHADS010000354.1:0-3759 GCA_041855185.1 Lautropia sp.
CTGTCGGAGGATCAGCAGCATGCCTGATACCTATCGTGAACATCTGTTGCAGTGCGGTGCTTCGTCGCATCTGGTTGCGACCCTGACGATTCCGTTGAAGTGTGCGCTGCGTATGCTCGGCGCAGACAAGGTGTCTGCAGATGGTGGTGAGAAGAGCCGTCGGGTAGGTGTGCTGTTGCTGAATGCAGGCGTCATCCATCGGATCGGCCCGCATCGCATCAACGTCAAGCTGGCGCGGAGGTTGGCCCGTGGAGGCATCCCGTCGATCCGTCTCGATCTGAGCGGTCTGGGGGACAGTGCGCGCGCAGGTGGTACGGCGTCGATGCTCGAGCAGGCGCATCTGGATATGCGTACCGCTCTGGATCTGCTTGCCGAGCGGAGCGGTGTGTCCCGCTTCGTGATCATCGGTATCTGTTCGGGAGCGGAGTATGGCTACCAGTATGCCGAGCAGGATTCCCGTGTCTGCGGGCTGGTGATGGTCGATGGTTACAGTTTTCCCACACGACGCACCAGGCTGTTGCGCTATGGCCTGCGCTTCAAGACCTTGACCTGGCCGGTGCTGAAGAACGCGGTATTGGGACGCCTCAAACGTTGGCGTGATCGCAAGGGAAGCAGCGGTGTCGATGCGTCCACGCCGGTAGACTACGGGCTTCCGTCGATCTCCGCTGAGGAATTCGGACGGGGGCTGGCTGAACGGGTTCGGCGGGGTTGCCGGATCTATCTGGTCTACACGGGCAGCATCCTGCAGCGCTACAACCATGCCAGCCAGTTCCGTGATTCGATGGCGGAAGCTTCCTTGAGCGAGGCCGATCGGGCCATGGTGTCGAAGGTTCGGTGTGACTTCATCCCCGAGATCGATCACACGCTCAGCACGGTGGCAGGGCAACGTCTGTTCATTCAGCGGGTCGGGCGGTGGCTTTCCAGAGCATTTCTGCCGCAGCGCCGTTGATTGCCACGGGTACGGGGTCTGTTTGGTGCTGGTCGTCATGTGCATGGTTCAGCCCTGCGGCGCCTGATATGTCCGATCCACCTGGGCAGTCCGCTGTGGTCAAACAGGGAGAGAAGAAGTGTTGTTTGTTGGGGACCCGGTCGACTGGCTGTTGCCGATGCCGTTGACCCTGGTGTGTGCCTGCCTTGTTTTTTTTGCATGGCGGCGATTCTGGCCAGCAGCCCGGCGCAGCCGTCGTGTGGTGTCGGGGTTGGTGGGAAGCTGGTTGGTACTCACGTCGATCCCTGCCATCGGCAATCTTTGGATGAAGGCGCTGGAAGGGGAACTGCAGTCTATCGAGCAGCAACTGCAAGCCGTGGGACAGGTCGACGCCATACTTGTGCCCAGCAGTGGCGCTCCGCCGCGCACCGGTGGTCGCGCGGTATTGGGCGTGGCAGGCTACGAGCGCCTGTTCGCGGCCATCGAAGTCTGGCGAAGGACGGGAGGTGAGCTGATTCTGATGGGCGGGCTTGCGCCTGATCCTGAGCAATCCTTGGCTGCTGGGATGCGTGATTTGGCCATTGCACTGGGTGTGCCGCCTGGGCAGATCCATATTGTGGCGGACAGCGGTACGACCCAGCAGGATTTGCAGGGGGCGGTACGCATTCTGGCGCAGCGCTTTCCTGCGGATGGGGGCGGTGTGTCATTGCAGGCGCGCATCGTCGTGGTGACGAGTGCCTTGCACATGACGCGCACTCAGGCGACTGCACGGCAACTGGGGATCTCGCCAATGGCGGTGCGATGTGAGTATCGACAGATCAGCCATCCGAGCTGGCGGGCCTGGTTGCCCAACAATGGTGCAGCTTGGCTATTCCGGTCGGTACTGCATGAAACGGTGGGGTTGCTGGTCTATCGTCTGCGCGGCTGGGCCGAGTGAGTGACGGGGCGCAGCGATCCGGGAGCGATCGCTCCGTCGTCTGCTGCCTGCTGTACAGAGCCCGTCCGTTTCTGTGATCATTGGTGGCTTCGCTGCTGCAAGGAGCCAGGCCGGTGTCATCCAGACTTTCTCCGAATACGGCGCTGCTGCTCACGGTGCCGCCGCTGATGTGGGCGGGCAATGCGATCGTGGGCCGGGTGCTGGCACCGCTGTGCCCGCCCATCACGCTGAACTTGCTGCGCTGGTCGTTGGCGGCGCTGGTGCTGCTGCCCTTTGCCTGGTCGGCGTGGCGCAGCGGCTTGCTGCGGCAGGGGCTGCGCGAAGCCTGGCGACCGTTGGCGCTGATGGGGCTGTTCGGCATCGGTTGCTACAACTCCTTCCAGTACCTGGCCTTGCAGACCTCCACGCCGATGAACGTCACGCTGGTGGCATCGAGCAGTCCGGTCTGGATCATGCTGGTCGGCGCGCTGTTCTTCGGCGTGCGCCCGCTCCGGTTGCAGTGGCTGGCGGCCCTGCTGTCGATCAGCGGCGTGCTGGTGGTGCTGACGCAGGGCCAATGGCAGGCGCTGACGCGGCTGGAGCTGGTGCCGGGCGATCTGTTCATGCTGGTGGCGCAGCTGTGCTGGGCCGTCTACAGCTGGCTGCTGATGCGTGCCGCGCTGCCCGCCGGCCTGCGGGCTGATTGGGCGGCCTTTCTGCTGTTGCAGCTCGGCTTTGGCGTGATGTGGTCGGGCGTGGCGGCGGTGGCCGAATGGCAATTGGCCGAGCCTGCGCTGGTGCTGGACTGGCGGCTGTTTGCCGGTCTGAGCTATGTGGTGCTGGGGCCGGCTGTGCTTGCCTATCGCTGCTGGGGACTGGGCGTGCAGCGGGCCGGGCCGACGGTGGCCGCTTTCTTCTCGAATCTGACGCCGGTGTTCGCGGCGCTTCTGTCGGCTACGTTGCTGGGGGAATCGCCCCGGCTTCATCACCTGGTGGCTTTCGTGCTGATCGTGCTGGGCATCGTGCTGTCGGCGCGAGCCGGGGCTGGGCGCTGAGGGCTGTCGGAACGCGGCACGAGGCCGACCCCGGGCGCTTCCGGGGCCGGCCTGAAGCCTGCTCAGGGCTTGCCGCTGACGGCCTGCGGGGGGATCGCCACCAGATAGGTGTCGGCATCCCGTGCATCCGTGCTGGCCCAGGTGCTGTTGAACAGCATCCGGCTGAAGTCCCGGTTGACCGTGATGTTCGGGATCGGCCAGCTGCCCGTGGGTTGGTAGTCGTTGTGCAGGTTGGCGATCGACTTCACCTCGGGCTGCTCGCTCAGGCTGAGGGCGAACAGCTTGCGGTGAAACCATTGCCGATCGGCATCGTCGCCGCGCAGGTTGTAGCGTCTGTCAGCCCTGGTCCTTTCGCCGTAGGCCGTCACCAGCACCCAACCGGGCGTGCCATACGCCTTGCCCGAGAACTGGAAGCCCGCCACTGTGTTGTCGGTGTAGCCCTGGAACAGCGGGATGCGCTTTGCCTGCTCCAGATCGACCATCGAGATCTCGCCAGTCCCGTAGTTCGCGCCCACGTAGACATCCTTGCCCTGGGCATCGAGCACCAGTTCGCCGTCGTCGGCGTCGAGGCTGACTTTCAGGAAGGCTTCCGCAGTGTTGGCCGAGAAGGGCGTGGAGAAATCCTGTTTGTAGACACGGGTGCCGCCCATGTCATAGTTGCCGCCTACGATGCAATAACGGCCAGTCGGCGCGGTGCTGACGTACAAGGGGCGATAGTCCAGATCGGTGTTGCCGACGATGCGTTGTGCCTGCATGTCCCAGGTGAACACACCGCGTGGCTGCCAGCTTCCGCCGTTCGCCGAGGACAGGCCGGCCCAGAGGCACCAGTAGCGGCCGTCGGCCGAGGGCGAACCGTGGCC
>JBHADS010000355.1:0-3925 GCA_041855185.1 Lautropia sp.
GGGCCGACCTTCGTGCTGCTGCTGTCGGTGTTCTGGCTCAAGCGCAGCGTCAGCCGCCAGCAGTGGCTGGCGCTGGGCGTCAGTTACCTGGGCGTCATCCTCGTCTATCTGCACGATCTGGATGCCAGCGTCCAGGCCAATGTGCCGCTGGGCAGCGTGCTGGTGCTGGCCAGTTGCCTCAGCTATGCCTTCTACCTGGTGGGCGCTGGCGAACTGGTGCGCCGTCTGGGCTCGATGCGCCTGACGGCCTGGGCGACGCTGGTCGCCTGCGTGCTCTGCGTGGCGCAGGCGCTGCTGATCGGCGGCTTCGGGCTCTTCCGTCAGCCGCTGGCGGTGCAGGGCATCGCGCTGATGACCGCCATCTTCTGCACCGTGCTGCCGCTGTTCATGACGACCGCGGCCGTCGCCCGCCTCGGCGCCGGCAAGGCGGCACAGGTCGGCATGATCGGCCCGGTCTGGACCATCTTCCTCGGCGCGATGATCCTGGGCGAGCCGGTCGGCGGCCTGCAGATTCTCGGCACCGCCGTCGTCATCCTCGGTGTGCTGCTGCTGAGCCGGGTGAAGCCGAAGGCGGCGTGAGCCGCTGTGTGCCTCGGCCGGGCCTGCCGATGCTGGCATCGCCCGGCATTTCCATCCTTTGCTTGTTGCCATGTCCACGACGCCAGTCTGTTCCACCGAAACACCCGTCACCCCGCGCCGTTTTTCATCGGTCGCCCGTGTCTACGGCGATACGGGGGCGCAGCGTCTGTGGCAGTCGCACGTCGTCGTCGTCGGCATCGGCGGGGTGGGCTCGTGGGCGGCCGAGGCGCTGGCGCGCAGCGGGGTGGGGCGGCTGACGCTGATCGATCTGGATCACGTGGCCGAGTCCAACATCAACCGGCAGGTGCATGCGCTGGACAGCACGCTGGGGGCCGCCAAGGTCGAGGTGATGGCTGCACGCATCCACGAGATCTCGCCGGATTGTGTGGTGCGGGCCGTGGATGCCTTCGTCGAGCCCGGTGAGGAAGCGGGCTTGATTCCGGCAGATGCCGATGTGGTCATCGATGCCATCGATGCGGTGGGGGCCAAGGCGTCGCTGATCGCCTGGTGCTGCGCACGCCAACTGCCGATCGTGGTCTGTGGGGCGGCCGGGGGGCGTACCGATCCCCTGCAGTTGCGGGTCGAGGATCTGGCGCGCACCCAGGGGGATGCGCTGCTGTCGGCGGTGCGCGCCCGGCTGCGGCGCCATCATGGTTTTGCCCGGCCCGCCAAGGGGCAGAAGGCGTTGCCGCCCCGCTTCGGAGTCGAGGCGATCTTTTCGCCGGAGCAGATTGCCGGCACCCGACCCCAGGTCGAGGGCGGCGGGATGCCGCTGGCCTGCGCCGGCTACGGCTCGCTGGTGACGGTGACGGCGGCGATGGGGTTGGCGGCCGCCAGCCGGACGCTGGACATCTTGCTGCGGCGTGCTTGACCAGGCATCACGGTGTCGAAGTCAGGCGGCAGGGGGCCGGGGCTGTCGCCAAAAGCGCCAGCGCCGATTGAGCTGGCCCCGATCTCAGTCGCGCAGGGAGACGCTGTGTCCGTCCCGAATCCAGCGTTCGGTGGCGGCGATGATGGCGACCCACAGCACCCAGATCCACGGGGAGGCGCCGTTGGCATGGGCCAGTGCGCCGATGGGCAGGATCATGCCGATCGAGCCGGCCCAGGGCACCCAGCGCCCGCCCTTGCCCAGCCGCAGCAGGGCGGCAAGGCTGCAGACGACGCCCACGATCAGCAGCGGGCGCACGTCGGCGCGGTTGGGGTCGAGGATGGCGATGACCAGCCACAGGAAGCTGGAGATGCCCAGCAGGATCTGGGCAGCCAGGCGGGCAAGCAGGCGTGAGAAGCTCATGCGGCCAGATGATACCCGGTAACACGCTCGACTTCTTCGCGTGAGCCAAAGAAAAAGGGCACGCGCTGGTGCAGGGCGGTCGGCTGGATGTCGAGAATCCGCTGGCGCCCGTCGGTGGCAGCACCGCCGGCCTGTTCGATCAGCATCGCCATCGGGTTGGCTTCATACAGCAGGCGCAGATGGCCGGGGCGGTCGGGATTGCGCCGGTCGGCCGGGTACATGAAGATGCCGCCGCGCGTCAGGATGCGGTGCACGTCGGCCACCACGCAGGCGATCCAGCGCATGTTGTAGTTCTTGCCGAGCGGCCCGGTCTCGCCGGCCAGCATCTCCTGCACGTAGCGCTGCACTGGCGGATACCAGTGGCGCGCGTTCGAGGCGTTGATGGCGAACTCCCGGGTCTGGGGCGCGATGGTGAATTGGGGGACGGTCAGCATCCAGGCGCCGGCCTCGCGGTCGAGGGTGAATGCCACCACGCCGTCGCCGACGGTCAGCACCAGCATCGTCGAGGGGCCGTAGATGGCATAGCCGGCCGCCACCTGCTGGGCGCCTTTCTGCAGAAACTCCTGCTCGGTGGGGTCCTGCACGCCCTCGGGCATCTTCAGCACCGAGAAGATCGTGCCGACGGAGGAATTGATGTCGATGTTCGAGGAGCCGTCGAGCGGATCGAAGAGCAGCAGGAACTCACCCTTCGGGTAGCGGTTCGGGATCGGGAAGGGCTTGTCCATTTCCTCGGAGGCGAGTGCCGCCAGTTGCCCGCCCCACAGATTCGCTTCGAGCAGGGTGTCGTTGGCGATCACGTCGAGCTTCTGCTGCACTTCTCCTTGCACGTTCTCGGTATGGGCCTGGCCCAGTACCCCGGAGAGCGCGCCCTTGCCGACGGCCAGGCTGATGCGCTTGCAGGCGCGCGCCACCACTTCGAGCAGCAGGCGCAGTTCGCCGGGGATCAGCCCCTTGGCGCGCTGTTCTTCGACCAGATACTGAGTCAGGCTGATGGGTTTGGATTTCGGCTGCATGACGAAAGCTTCCACTGAAGATGAAAAAATTCGGGGGCGACCGCGGGCTCAACCGTGGCCGAGTGCCTTGCCGACCACTTCGCGCACGTCGGGCGAAGCGGCATCCTGCGCCACCCGTTCCAGTGCGGCGTGCATCAGCCCGGCCAGCGGCTCGATGAACTTGTCGTGCCGGTTCAGCGCCCGGGCCAGACGTGCGGCCAGCAGCGGGTTGCTGCGGTCCAGGCGCAGCACTTCCTCCTGCCACAGCGCGTAGCCGCTGCCATCGGGGTGGTGGAACTCCGGCAGGTTGTCGGCGAAGAAGCTCCACAGCAGCGCACGCACCTTGTTCGGGTTCTGGCTGTTCCAGGCGGGGTGGCGCATCAGCCGGCGTACCCGCTCGATGCTGCGTTCACCGGCCAGCGGGTGCATCCGGGCCTGCAGTGCGAACCATTTGTCCAGCACGTTGGCCTCGTCGCGGTAGCGGTGCTCGAAGCGGTCGAGCGCCCATTGCGCGTCCTCGGCCGAGGCCCGGGTCAGGGCATGCATCGCCGCCAGCCGATCCGTCATGTTGTCGGCCTGCTCGAACTGCTCGCGGGCCAGTTCGGCCGCACCGTCGGCCTGGATGGCGTTCAGATGGATCAGCGCGGTGTTGGCGAGCGCCCGGCGGCTCATGGCGGGCACGGCCAGCGAGTAGGGCTGCCGCCAGTGGCGACCGGCGACGGCTTGCTGCAGGATCGGCGCCAGCGTCCGGATCAGTTGCCGGCTGGCGTCGCGGTGCGCGCGACGCAGGGCCGGGGGATCGACCAGGGCGCTTTTTTCGGCCAAAAGGTTCTCGTCCGGCCAGAGCAGAAACTGTTGACGCAGCCCGTCATCCAGCGAGGGGTCCTGCAGCGCACGATGCAGGGATTCGCCCAGGTGATCGAGGGAGGGGTTCTCGCGGCCGGGGTGTTCGATGGCCCACAGCAGTGCCCGCTCGGCAAGCTGCTGGCTTGCTTCCCAGCGGTTGAACAGGTTGGCGTCGTGGGCGATCAGGAAGGCCAGCTCCTCGTCCGCATAGTGATGA
>JBHADS010000356.1:0-2700 GCA_041855185.1 Lautropia sp.
CGGATCGCTGCTGTTCACCACGCTGACGGTGCAGCTCTGCCTGTTCCTGGTCTGGCAGACCGGCAACAGCTACGAGGCGCTGCTGCTGATCTCGACCTCGATGATCCTGGTGCCCTATTTCCTGATCGGCGCCTATCTGCTGAAGCTGTCCTTCACGCAGAAGCTGAGCTGGACCTACAAGCTCACCGGCCTGATCGCCACCCCCTATGCGCTGTGGATCGTCTACGCGGCCGGCGTCGAGTCACTGCTGTTCTCGGTGCTGCTCTACCTGCCCGGCGTGCTGCTGTTCCTGTACTCGCAGCGCCGCCATCATGGCCGCTGGCACTTCAGCCGCGCCGACCGCCTCGTGCTGCTGGCCCTGGCCGTGCTCGCCGTGCCGGCGCTGTGGAGTTTCTGGACGAACAATCTGGCGGGCTGAAGCGATGGCGAAGGACTGGGATCGGCGCGATTCCAGTACCATGGTCGCAATTCCGAATACCACCGATGGACCCCATGCAGATCGATGCCATCACTATCCGAAACTATCGACTTTTCCGTGATACCAGTCTGCGGGACATCCCGAATCTGTGTGTGCTGGTCGGCGCCAACGGCACGGGCAAATCAACCTTGTTCGACGTGCTGTCCTTTCTGAAGGATGCGCTGTCGACCAATGTGACCGAGGCGCTGGACAAGCGCGGCGGGTATCGGGAAGTAGCCAGCCGAGGCTATGCGCACGAAACCATCGAGATCTGCTTGGCGTTGAAGCTCCGGCTTGGCACCGAGACACGCACGGCAAGCTACCGGCTCGAGATCGCCGCCGGTGAGGCCGGACGCGCTGTCGTCGAGAACGAAGTATTGTCGTACCCACCCAATTCCAGCGGTGAGCACCATGTCGTCCTCAAGTTCAGCAAGGGCGAAGGGACTGCCTCTCCGGATAGGGCGTTGCAGCAGGACGAACCCCTACCCGGGACGAAGTACTCCTTGAGCAGCCCCGATATCCTGGCCATCAAGGGGTTGGGCCAGTTCGAGGATTTTGAAGGCGCCGGTGCCGTGCGACAGATGATCGAAAACTGGCACATTCTGGATTTCGACGCTGCCTCAGCGACACCGAGCCAGGAAGCAGGTTTCGCGGAACACCTCTCGTCCCGAGGAGAAAACCTGTCCCGCGCTGCCAACTACCTGTTCAAGCACCATCCCGAACGCTTCAATGCCGTGATCCGCGGACTGCAGCGGCGTATCCCCGGTATCGAGACGATCGAACCCCAGCAAACCGAAGATGGGCGGCTGATACTGCGCTTTCGGGATGGCAGTTTCAAGGACCCCTTCATTGCCCGCCACGTATCAGGCGGCACGCTCAAGATGTTCGCCTATCTGGTGTTGCTGCACGACCCCAGACCCTACCCTCTGCTGGCCGTCGAAGAACCGGAAAACCAGCTTTATCCCACCTTGTTGCCCGAACTGGCCGAGGCGTTCCGCGATTACGCGGAGCGTGGTGGCCAGGTATTCATCTCGACCCATTCAGCGGATTTTCTGAATGCGCTGAAGCTCGAGGAGATCTATTGTCTGCGCAAGGAAAAAGGCTTCTCCACCATCGCGCGCGCTGCCGATTCGGCCAATCTGCAGGCACTGGTCGAAGCCGGCGATCTACCCGGTTATCTGTGGAAACAGGGGCTGTTTGAAGGGCTCAACCGGGATATGCGCTGATGAAGGGGCGAATCATCTTCCTGCTGGAAGAACCCTCGATGCAGGCATTTCTGGAAGACTGGCTGCCCCGTGTCTTTCCCGGTTGGATCAAGGGCCAGCATTTCCTGTGCATTCCCCATGAAGGCAAGTCCGATCTCGATCGCAGCCTCGGCATCAAGCTGAAAGCCTGGCGTCTGCCGGATGATCGCTTCGTGATCGTTCGTGACAATGACAACACCGATTGCCTGGCCCTGAAAGCGAAACTACGGAAACAATGTTCGGCAGCGGGTCGTCCCGATACGCTGATCCGCCTGATCTGCCAGGAGCTGGAAAGCTGGTATCTGGGTGATCTGCCGGCACTGGCCCGAGCCCTTGAGATACCGAAGATCGATACCGAGGCCAATCGCAAGCGTTACCAGCACCCGGACGACTGGCATAAACCCTCGGAGCAAGTCAAACGACTTGCGCCTCGCTTTCAGAAAACCCGGGATGCCCGCATCATGGCGCAGCATCTTGCCCCCGGCACCAACCGCTCGCACAGCCTGAAAGTCTTTGTCGAGGGTGTACGCCGATTGGCCGACGACATGGGCTACCGCGAAGACCCGATACACTGAGACGGCAGGAGCAGCCCCCGCGCCTCACCGAGTCGGCCACGCGGCAGAAAAATCCAATCTTCGTCTGCTGACCAAGCCAGCGCACGCGCTCAAAGCAGGCACATGCTTTTGCACGTCCATGCAGACATCCGTATCCCGGCCGGGCACACACGACGGTGTCCCCAGGCCGGGCAGCTGCCCGCGGGTCAGGAAGCCGAACGCAGCTGGGATCGAAAGGTCAAACCACCGGCCAACAGAACATGCATGCTGAAGGCCGATGGATCGAGAAGTGGCTCGGCGACAGGGGCTCGCGGAACGAGCCGACGGGCCAGGACGCCAAGCGGAGGATCAGGCGTTCAGATCCAGCACGACGCGGCCTTCGATCTGGCCCTTGTGCATCCGCGCGAAGACATCATTGATGTTTTCGAGCTTCTCGGCGTGGACG
>JBHADS010000357.1:0-15483 GCA_041855185.1 Lautropia sp.
GCCACGCAGGCGCTGTTCACCGCCATTCTGGCGGCGGTGATGCCCGGCGACGAAGTGATCGTGCTCGACCCCTGCTATGACAGCTATGTGCCCGCCATCCAGACCGCAGGCGGCACTCCGGTACGGGTGCCTCTGCTGCCCGGCAGTTTCGAGCCCGATCTGGACCGGATCGCCCGGGCCATCACACCGCGCACCCGAATGCTGATCATCAACTCGCCCCACAACCCGACCGGCACGGTCTGGAGCGAGGCGCAGATGCGTGCGCTGGAAGAGATCCTGGCGCCCACCGAGGCGCTGCTGCTCAGCGACGAGGTCTATGAGCACATGGTCTACGACGGCGAACAGCACCAGAGTGCCTCGCGCTTTCCGGGGCTGGCGGAACGGGCCTTCGTCGTCTCCAGCTTCGGCAAAACCTTTCACGTGACCGGCTGGAAAGTCGGCACCCTGGTGGCGCCCGAGCCCCTGATGCGGGAGTTCCGCCGCATCCACCAGTTCAACGTCTTCACCGTCTGCTCGCCGACACAGATCGGGCTCGCGCACTATCTGCAGGACCCCGCGCCCTATCTGCAACTGCCCGCCTTCTACCAGAGAAAGCGCGACCTGTTCCGCACCGGGCTCGCCGACACACGCTTCCGGCTGCTGAATTGTCAGGGAACGTATTTTCAGTGCGTGGACTACTCGGCCATCAGCCAGCTTCCGGACACCGAATTCTGCACCTGGCTGACCCGCGAGATCGGCGTGGCCGCCATTCCGCTGTCGCCCTTCTACGGCGACGGTTTCGATCAGGGCGTGGTCCGTTTCTGCTTTGCCAAGCAGGACCACACCCTGCAGGCCGCGCTCGAACGACTGAAACGCCTCTGAGCGAGAACCGGCACGGCAGCCTTGCCGGCACACGGTTCGGGGGTCAACTTGGGGACGAATCTCCGGACCTGTGGGCGCGTCGCTCCGCCAGCATCCGGCCCCCATGCATCAGCGCCAGCCCCGACACGGCCAGCGCAGCCCCACCCAGCAACGAGAGCCCCATCGCTTCGCCCAGCCACAGCGCCGAAAAAGCGACACCGAATACCGGCACCAGCACGATGTAGGCAGCGGCACTGCCCGCGCCCAGCGCCTTGATGCCATCGAAATACCAGACATAGCCCAGTGCCGTGGCGCAGACCGCCATCCCCAGCAGTGCCGTCCAGACCTGCAGCGGCGCGGCCGGCAACATCGCCCAGCCAGCGCTCCCCTCGAGGAGCAGGCTGCCTGCCACCAGCATCAGCGCGCCGATCAACGAACTCAGCGCCGTCGCCACCAGTGCGTCGATACCCTGCAGCAGCAAACGGCCGGCCAGCGTGTATCCCACCCAGCACAGCACGCATCCCAACAGCAGCAGCTCGCCCTGGCCGGCGCCACCGGCCAGCAGCCCCAGCAGATCACCGTCCGAAATCGCCGTCAGCGCACCGCTCACCGCCATCACCATGCCCAGCACGATCCAGCGATTGACCTTCTCGCCGAACAGCCAGGCCGCGGCGATCAGCGTCGCCACCGGATTGAGTGCAATCACGACCGACGCCTTGCCGGCCGGCACCCAGCTCAGCGCCTGCATGAAACAGATCGAATAGCCAAAGACCCCGAAACCCGCCGCCAGCGCCAGCCCTCGCCACTGCCGTGGCGACAGGGCACGCACCGCCCCCAGACGCCGACGGTGCAGCACCCAGAGCATCAGCACCAGGCTTGCCACCAGAAAACGGACCGATGCCGCCGTGAGCGGCGGCAGATGCTGCGCCGCCATGCGACCCCACGGCCAGGACGCTCCCCAGACCGCCGCCATGCCCAGCAGGCGCAGATGAACTGTCCACGGATTACGCATCGATGATTGGCTTGCTCATGTTTTATGGGTGCCTGATGAACGCGAGCACCTGCCGAGGCACCTCGCCCGGCTTCAGGCGCCTCGGCAGACGAGACATCATGGTAGCCCCCCGTCGTGCCCGATCAAAGCCATCATGCCCCACCCGCACGGCCGCTGCACGCGGCCGGCGCGGGTCCGGCATCGTACACCGTCGGTCTTTCTGCCATCGACGATCGAAACAGACAGGCGCTATATATAAAGGTATATTTCGCGGATCGACTGTGGCCTGGCGCATCGGATGATGAACCGACGCCCCCTGCGTCAGTCGCCCCCGCACGGGCGAGCGGCCCGGTCTCTTGAATCCGAGGAAATGCCCGATGGAGTCCGTCACCAGAACCATCACCCAGACCCTGCTGTTCACCCTGGTGCTGGGGGGCGCCGTTGGCGCCGCTCAGGCGGCCGAGCTGACTGTGTCGGCAGCGGCCAGCCTGACCAATGCCTTCAAGGACATCGCTCAGGGCTATGAAGCCAAGTTTCCCGATGCCAAGGTGCACCTGAATTTCGGTGCCTCGGGTGCGCTGCTGGCGCAGATGAGCAAGGGCGCCCCGGTCGATGTCTTCGCCTCGGCCGACCAGCCGACGATGGACAAGGCCGAGAAGCAGGGACTGGTGCGCGCCCATGCGCGTGAAACCTTCGTCCGGAATTCGCTGGTGGTGATTTCGCCGGCCGGCAGCACGCTGAAGCTCGATGCCCTGGCAGATCTCGGTCAGGAGGCCGTGCAGAAGATCGCCATCGGCAATCCCGCCAGCGTGCCGGTGGGCAACTACACCAAGCAGTCGCTGGAGGCTGCGAAGCTGTGGGAGATCGTGGCGCCCAAGGCCATCAACACGCAGAATGTGCGCCAGTCGCTCGACTATGTGGCGCGCGGCGAGGTGGATGCCGGTTTCGTCTACGGCACCGATGCCCAGGTGATGAAGGACAAGGTCAAGGTGCGCTTCGAGGTGCCGACCGAAACTCCGATCACCTATCCGATCGCCTACACGGCACAGACTGCCAACACGGCAGAAGCCAAGCGTTTCATCAACTATGTGCGCTCGCCCGAAGGGCAGGCGGTGCTGGCGAAGTACGGTTTCAAGCAACCCTGATGCCCCACGATGGATGCCGCCTGGACCGCGCTTGCCCTGTCGCTGAAAGTGGCGGGCTTTGCCACCCTCATCGATCTCGTGCTGGGCGTGGCGGTCGGCTGGCTGCTGGCCCGCAGGCGCTTTCCGGGGCGTGATCTGCTCGATACGGTGCTGACGCTGCCGATGGTGCTGCCGCCAACGGTGCTCGGCTACTACCTGCTGGTGCTGATCGGACGGCAGGGATGGCTGGGCGCCTGGCTGAACGAGCACTTCGGCATCAATCTGATCTTTTCCTGGCAGGGGGCGGTGCTGGCGGCCTCGATCGTGGCCTTTCCGCTGGTGTTCAAGCCCGCGCGCGCCGCCTTCGAGTCGGTCGACAGCCAGCTGGAGCAGGCGGGCCGCGTGCTGGGTCTGACCGAGGCCGCGGTGTTCTTCCGGATCACGCTGCCGCTGGCCTGGCGCGGCATTCTGGCGGGCCTGCTGCTGGCCTTCGCCCGGGCGCTGGGCGAGTTCGGTGCCACGCTGATGGTGGCGGGCAGTATTCCCGGCAAGACCCAGACGCTGTCCATTGCCCTCTACGAAGCGGTACAGGCTGGGCAGGACGAGACGGCCAATTTCCTGGTGATGATCACCTCGATCGTCTGCATCGCCGTGCTGCTGTCGGCCGGCAGGCTGGCGCCTGCCCGCGGACGGGGCCACTGACACCACACCCTAGAGCGTGTTATGAACTTATTCGTTCCCGCGAAAGCCCCACCATGAAACTCGATCTCGACATCCAGAAGACGCTGAAGAGCGGCACGCGCAGCTTCCACCTGGACGTGAAGCTGCAATCCGACGCCGAGCGGATCGTCATTCTCGGCCCCTCCGGCTCGGGCAAGAGCCTGACGCTGAAGGCGATCGCCGGGCTGCTGCAGCCGGACAGCGGCCACATCCGGCTGAATGACCGGCTGCTGTTCGACGCCGCACACCGATGCAACCAGCCGCCCCGTCGTCGGCAGGTGGCCTATGTGTTTCAGGACTATGCCCTGTTTCCGCACCTGAACGTGCGACAGAACATCGGCTTTGCGCTGCATCGGGGCTGGTGGAATCCGCAGCGCCGGCAAGTCGATCCGCGCGTCGAGCGCTGGCTCGACGCCTTCGACCTGGGCGCACTGGCGGGCCAGTACCCGGCGGAACTGTCCGGCGGCCAACGCCAGCGCACCGCACTGGCCCGGGCGCTGGTGGCGGAGCCCCGTGCACTGCTGCTGGACGAACCCTTCGCGGCACTCGACCCCGATCTGCGCAGCGCCATGCGCGGGGAACTGCTCGAGCTGCAACAACGGCTGCGGGTGCCGATCATCCTGATCACCCACGATGCCGAGGATGCCGCTGTGTTCGGCGAAGCGGTGTTTCAGATGCAGGACGGACAGGTAGCCCGCGTGCGCTGACACAACCCGCGCAGGGATCACCCAGCGAACGATACAAAGCGTTTCAAAGTCAGCACGTGACGCAATATTTCCCTATCGATGGCCTCGACATAATAGCTGTTGTCTCACAACAACAATGCAACAGAAACAGCCATGACTACCCAAGCTTTGCGTTCCCTGACCCCGATCGCGCTTGCCGCTGTGCTGGGCGCTGCCGTTGCCATGCCGGCCAGCGCGCAGAACAATGGCCTCTACATCCAGGGCGATGTGGGCTCCAGCGCGCTGGAGTTCGATGATGGCGAGCGTTTCCGGACCAGCGATCTGTATCGTGATCTGAAAGACAACTACGACGAATCCGGTCTGATGCCGCGCCTCAGCCTCGGCTACCGCAGCGGCAACTGGCGCTTCGCCGCCGACTACACGCTGTATCGGAAGATCGACGAGAGCACCGACAACAGCAACGCCAACATCGGCGCGAAGATCAAGGCCGGCGGCCTGGGCTTCTCGGTGATGTACGACTTCCTGGAAGGTTCTGCCCTGCGTCCGTATGTCGGCGCACGCATCGGCGTCAACCAGCTCAAGTACGATGTCCACGCCTCGGTGCTGGGTGTGTCCGATTCTCAGTCCGAAGACAAGACCAAGGTCGGCTATGGCGCGATGGCCGGTCTGGGCCTGGAACTCGGCGATCACTGGACGGCCGACCTCGGCTATCGCTACAACCAGCTGAACTCCGATCTGGATGTGCACGAAGTGACCGTGGGCCTGCGCCTGACCTTCTGAGCGATCGGGGCGCTCGCGCCCTGAGCTTCGCAGCCTGCAACGGCCGGTGGCCCAACGCCCCGGCCGTTTCTTTGCCCATCTGTTGGAGCGCAGCGACCGGGTACGCCCCGCCGCCCCGCCGCCCCGCTCATGTCAGCGCCATCACGACGAGCCGCATCGTTTCCCGTCACAATAGCGCGTGCCGTGCACGCACAGCGTCGGCACACGCACAGGAAGCCTGCGACGCCCGAGCCGCGCGTGACGGACAGCAGGCCGGCACTGCCCAGGGCACGCCCGTTGGGCTTTTGCGGGGAAGGCCCCGTTCTTGCAGGGATGACCCCGTTCATGACGCGCGCCAAGCGCGAATTCCACACGATGGCAGCACACGACAAGGCAATAGAACTGCAGGCTTCGATCTGGATGACGGTGGATGGCGCCAAGTTCGGCAGCCACGACCGCATCGCGCTGCTGGCGCAGATCGCCGAGCAGGGATCGATCACCCAGGCGGCCAAGGCCGTCGGCATCAGTTACAAGGCGGCCTGGGACGCCATCGATGCCATGAACAATCTGGCCGACGAGCCGCTGGTGCAGCGTCTGACCGGCGGCCGGGGCGGTGGCGGCACTCAGCTGACGCCGCGCGGGCAGCAGCTCGTCGAGAACTTCCGCACCATCGAACGTGAACACCAGCGATTTCTGGCGGCACTGCGCGAGCAGGCCGACAACCTCGCCGAAGACTATCTGTTGATCAGGAGAATGAGCATGAAAACCAGCGCCCGCAACCAGCTCCTGGGCAAAGTCAGTGCCGTCAAGCAAGGCGCCGTCAACGATGAAATCGAACTCGACATCGCCGGTGGCCGGCAGATCATCGCCACCATCACCCGTGAAAGCGCCAGCAACCTGGGCCTGCAACCCGGCACGGAAGCCTTTGCGCTGATCAAGGCATCCTCGGTGATCGTACTGACCGACGACGGTGGCGCGCGCTTCTCGGCCCGCAACCGGCTGCGTGGCACCGTCTCGCGCGTCCAGCCCGGCGCCATCAACACCGAAGTCGTGATCGACCTCGGTGCCGGCCTGTCGGTGGCCGCCGTCGTCACCAACGAAAGCAGTCAGGCGCTGGAACTGGCGGTCGGTAAACCCGCCACCGCGCTGTTCAAGGCCTCCAGCGTGATCATCGGCGTGCCCACCTGATTCATCCGGGCTCAGTCCTGCAACGAGCCCGATAGGCCATGCTCGACCGCGTAGACCGCCAGTTGCACGCGGCTGCTCAGGTTGAGCTTCTTCAGGATGTTCTGCACGTGAATCTTGACGGTGCTTTCCGCCACGCCGAGATTGCGGGCGATTTCCTTGTTGCTCTCGCCGCGTGCGAGGCATTGCATGATCTCGCGCTCGCGGGCCGTCAGATGGGCTCTGTCCATCCCGCCGTGTGCTGATCCCCCTGCGGCGTTGATCACCGGCGCCGCACGCCCCGGGCCACCATTGGCCGGCAGCGCGGCAGCGCGGACGGCACCAGCGGCCGGGTCGACACTCCCGACGGGGGCGCTGCGCCCGGCCGCGGCTGCCGCAGCCCCGGCGGGACTGGCGGGGCCAAAGGACATGGCCACGCCACCAGCCCCCTGCGCATTCTCCTCGTCGCTCTGCCCCGGCTGACGCAGTTGTTCGAGCAGGCGCTGCGTCATCGTCTCCGAGATCACGGGCCTGCCCCGGAACACCTGCTGAATGGCGGCCACCAGCGTCTCGGCCTCGATGTTCTTGGTCAGATAGCCATAGGCACCCGCCCGCAGTGCCAGACTCAGCTCCTCGGCCTCCTCCGAGACCGTCAGGATCAGCACCCTCGAGGACGGCACGTCCTGGGTCAGCAGATACAGCGTTTCCAGCCCCGAGAGCCCCGGCATGTTCAGATCGAGCAGGATGATGTCCGGGCACAATGCCTTGGCCCGCTTCAGCCCCTCCAGGCCATCGGCCGCCTCGGCCACGATCTGCAGGTCGGGCTCCTTCTGCAGTAACTGCCGGACACCGGAGCGGAACAGGTTGTGATCGTCGATCAGCAGGATACGGATAAGGCCAGGGCTCGTCATCGCTTGTCCTGAATACGTGAATAACCAATAAGCACGGTGGAGCCGCCGGCAGATGATCAGGCCGAACGGCGCTCGGCCTGCTTCAGCAGCAGGCGGATATCGGTCCCTTCGCCCGGTGCGCTGTGCATCTGCAACTGCGCACGCAGGCGCTGCGCCCGCTCGATCATGATGCTGAGACCCACGTGCGGATCGGTACGCCGTGCCACCTCCTCCGGGTCATACCCTACACCATCGTCGCGGATGTGCATCTCGAAATCCCGATGATTGCGGATCTCGACGAGCACCCGGGTGGCCTGTGCGTGCTTGCGCACATTCGACAGCGCCTCCTGCAGAATGAACAGCACCTGCAACTGCTCATCGGGATGCAGCGGCGGCCCTTCGTTGCCCTCGAACTGCAACTGGACCTCCGTGCCGGTCTGACGCTGGAAACGCGCCAGCGTGTCCTCCACCGCCTGACGGATCTCACCTTCGCTGAGCCGAGTCCGGAAGTTCTGCAGCAGTTCGCGCACATCCTGATAGCTTTCGCCGACGCCGGTACGCAGCAGCGGCACGATCTCCTCGACCTCGTCCCAGTCCCTGCGGCGCACCGCGCCCGCCAGCATCTGGGTCTGCAGATTCAGGAAATTCAGCCCCTGCGCCAGACTGTCGTGCAGCCCCTGCGCCACCAGATTGCGCTCCTCGGCCACCGCCAGCTGCCGCGCCTTGGCGCTGAGCCGGCGGTTGTCGAGCGCAGCGCCCAGATGCTGCCCCAGCATCTCCAGCAGCGGCAGATCGCGGGCCGCCACCCCGGTCTGCGTCTTGAAATGCAGCGCGAAGGAACCCAGGATCGCCTCGGGCGTGACGATCTGAAAGACCGACAGCCCCCGGAAGCCCTCCTGCACGCAGCGGAATTGCTCCGATGCCGGGAGCCCGCGCAGATCCCGGATCACCATCGTGCCCTGCTGCGTGGCCTCGCCACAGAAGCAATCGCCTGCATGCATGCAATGCTCGGTTTCTTCGAGCGATGCCGACAGCCCGTAGGAGACGACGATGTGCAGGCGCTCACCCGAAGGGTCCAGCACCCGGAGACTGCCGCCATCGGCCTGGAACTCCGCCATCATCTTCGCCAGAAAGCCCCGGCACAGGCCGTCGATGTCATTGGGCTGATTCAGAAAGGCGGTCATGCCGTAGAGCGTGCTCAGCTGACGGTTCTGCCGCCCCAGCTCGGCGGTCTTTTCCTCGACCCGTGCCTCCAGATCCCGATACAGCCCCTGCAGCTCGTCGGCCATCCGGTTGAATCCCCGCGCCAGATCGCTCAGCTCATCCTGCCCGGCGACCGGCACCCGCACCGCCAGGTCCCGGCGCGCCATCCGCTGCATCCCCTCGTGCAGAACCCCCACCGGCGTGATGATCCAGCGATAGAGCAGATGGATCATCGCCAGCGTGCCCAGGCAGGCCAGCACGATCAGCGAAGCCTGCGACAGCCGCAGCAGTGAGGTCTTGCCGGCATTGTCACGCTCGATCAGCTGCACCAGCGTATCGGCTTCGGCCACGAAATCGGGCAGAGCCCGCAGATAGGTTTCGGCATCGCCACGCTGCATGGCCGCTTCGGCAAACATGCTCAGCTTCTGATACCACTGCGCCTCGACCACGCCGAACTGGGCACGGATCTGCGCATCATTGGGCAGGAATAGCGGTCGATCCGGCTCGCCTCGCGCCAGACGACGCAGGGTCCGCTGCTGCGCCTGCACCTCGCTCAGCGCTTCCTGGTAGGTGCCGCCTCCGCGCAGCAGCGCCAAGCCGATCCGGTTGGCACGCATCCGCAGACTGCCGGTATCGTTGATGGCGGCCGCTGCGCCTTCCAGCTGCCAGGACAGCGACAGCGTCCAGCCCACCATACCCAGCACCAGCAGCAGGGCCACGACCGAGGCGCAGACGATGCGCACCGCCAGTCGCTTGCGACGCGGCCCTCTCGCTCCCTGTGCGGCCTGCGGTTTCACGGCCTGCCGCAGACTCAGCTGTACGCCCATGAATCGGCCCACCTCCTCTGCTCGTCAACCACACTGTAGCAGCGGCAGGCTTGCAGATCCGCCAGACACCCCACAAGGCCGACCCGCCAACCCCGGACCGCAACCTGAGCGCCGGGTCTCCGACGGCGCCACTGGACGGCCGGCACGCCGTTTCCGCTCTTGCCGACCGCCCGCCCCGACGGGCGCGGGAACGGCACCTCGGAAATCATTGGCTTGATCTCGACCAACGCCCCTCCCCGAAGGGCGCGGGGACGGTACCATTCCCATTCAACGCGGACGCACCAGCTGCCACGCACGCCCCAGATAGGCCAGCGAGGCAAAGCCGCTCCAGACATGCACCAGCCGCGTGAAGGGAAACAGCACGAACAGCGTCATGCCCATCACCATGTGCAGTTTGAAGACTGGGCTGACATCGACGATCTGCGCAGCAGCCTGACCATTGAAGCTGATGATGTACTGACACCAGGTCATCAGGCGCACCATTTCCCTGCCGTCCATGTGGCCGGCCGAGACGAAGATGCTGAACAGCCCCAGCAGCAGCGTCAGCAGAATCCAGATCAGGAGCAGCTTGTCACCCGGCGCGGTGATGGCTCGGATGCGCGGATTACCCAGCCGCCGGCGCAGCAGCATCACCAGGCCGGCCAGGCAGACCAGCCCCATCACACCACCGGCAGCCATCGCGAATTTCTGCTTGGCGCCGTGGCTGACGCCGAGCCAATCCCAGACGGCAACCGGGGTCAGCAGCCCCACCAGATGGCCGAGGAACAGACCGATGATGCCGACGTGGAACAGGATGTTGCCCAGCCGCATCTCGCCGGCGTAGAGCAGCTGACTGCTGTCGCTCTTCCAACTGTACTGCTCGCGCTCGAAGCGCACCAGGCTGCCCAGCAGGAAGATGCTGAGGGCAATGTACGGATAGATTCCGAAGAAAAAGGTGTGCACATAGCTCATGACTTTGCTCCTTCCACGGGCGCTGCCGCCGGGGCGGCCCCCCGTGGCGCATCAGCGGTAGAAACGGATGGGCTGCGCCATGCCGTTGTCCGGTTTCAGCAAGGGTTCGGTGCCGTCGGCTGCCGGACCGAGGCGTTCCAGCAGCGCCTCCATGTCGCGTGCCGGCGCCTCCTCGATCGACTGCGGGCGAACGGGCGAAAGATCGCACAGCACCTGGAACACGGTGCCGTAGGGATTACCCGCCTGATCCAGACGGGCGCCGATCAGCGCGATCACATGGATGGCCTCGCCCAGCAGGCGGGCAGCCGTCGGCGTCGGCACCTGTCCCAGAAACTCCAGGAAGAGCGGCAGGTAATCCGGCATCTCGCGCACCCGCCCCGCCTCATCCGCCGGCTCGAAGCCCTGGCGCCGGTATTCCTGCAGCAGATCCAGCAACGCCTCGCCACGCTCTCGGCTTTCCCCATGAATATGCTCGAACAGATACAACGACTGCCGGCGCGAACGATCGAAATGCTCGACATAGGCTTCCTGCAGCGCAATCAGACGCTGGCTGCGCAGATGATCGAGCAAGGGCTGCAAGCCGGCCAAGAACAGCGGCTGGGCGCGCAGCTCGGCCTCGATCTCAGGCAGTGCATCGATCAGCGCCTGCTCGGGATAGCTGAGCAGCGCCGACAACACGCGATAGAGGGAAGATGCACTGCCCTCATCGTGAGCCGCCGAATAACCATCCGGATTCGATGTCGGCTCCTCGCCCGGATTCACAGCGTTCGGTGCCTGCGGGCCAGTCTGCACCCGCGCATCGGATGGCGAAAGCGCTGCAACAGGGCGCACCGCCCTGGCAGCACCCTTATGAAAAGGATCCGCCTTGTTCATGAGGGCTCCTTCTCGGTCTGGCCGGCATGACTGTGCGGTCGTTTCAATTGCAGGTGCACGACATCGACCCGGGGCTTGCGCTTGCCGAACAGCGTGCCCTCCGAGCTGCCGGGCGAGCAGCCGTTGCCGAAGCTGAACCCGCAGGAGCCAGTCTCGGAGAATTTCTCCTCGGTGGCCGCCTTGTGCGTGGTCGGCACGACGAAACGGTCCTCGTAGTTGGCAATCGCCATCAGCTGATACATCGCCTCCACCGTTTCGGCATCCAGACCGACAGCGGCGAGAAGCTCCGCAGCGCCCTGCCCTTCGATCATCTCGGCCCGCTTGTAGGCACGCATCGCGATCAGGCGTTCGAGCGCGCGGACCACTGGCACCTCATCCCCCGCCGTCAGCAGATTCGCCAGATAGCGCACCGGAATGCGCAGGCTGCGGACATCGGGGATGATGCTGCCCGCCACCACCGCGTGCGGCATCTGTCGGTTCTCGGCTGCGCTCTGGATAGGCGACAGCGGCGGGATGTACCAGACCATCGGCAGCGTCCGGTATTCGGGATGCAGCGGAAACGCCACCTCCCAGTCCACCGCCATCCGGTAGACCGGCGATTTCCGGGCCGCCTCCAGCCAGGTTTCGGGAATGCCCGCCTTGCGCGCTGCGGCGATCACCTCGGGATCATCGGGGTCGAGAAAGCAGTCGAGCTGCGCCCGATAGAGCTGCTTTTCATCCGGCACCGAAGCGGCCGCCTCGATCCGGTCGGCATCGTAGAGCATCACGCCCAGATAGCGGATACGGCCGACACAGGTCTCGGAGCAGACCGTGGGCTGTCCCGCCTCGATCCGCGGATAACAGAACAGGCATTTCTCGGCCTTGCCCGACTGCCAGTTGAAGTAGATCTTCTTGTACGGGCAGCCCGAGACGCACATCCGCCAGCCCCGGCATTTGTCCTGATCCACCAGCACGATGCCATCCTCCTCGCGTTTGTAGATCGAGCCGGAGGGGCACGAGGCGACGCAGGTCGGATTCAGACAGTGCTCGCAGAGCCTCGGCAGATACATCATGAAGGTGTTCTCGAAGCTTGCGTACATCTGCTTCTGCACCCCCTCGAACAGCGTATCCTGACTGCGCCGCTCGAACTCGCCGCCCAGATCATCCTCCCAGTTCGGCCCCCATTCGATCTTCTCCATCTTCTCGCCGGTGATCGCGGAAATCGGCCGCGCCGTCGGCGGCGTCTTCATCCGCGGTGCCTTCTGCAGATGCTGGTAATCGTAGGTGAAGGGCTCGTAATAGTCGTCGATCGAGGGCAGATTCGGGTTGGCGAACAGATTGGACAGAATGCGCAGCTTGCCGCCCTGACGCGGCTCCAGCGTACCGCCCGCCTTGCGCAGCCAGCCACCCTGCCAATGCTGCTGGTTCTCCCACTGCTTGGGATAGCCGATGCCCGGCTTGGTCTCGACGTTGTTGAACCAGGCATACTCGACGCCTTCGCGGCTGCTCCAGACGTTCTTGCAGGTGACTGAACAGGTGTGGCAACCAATGCACTTGTCCAGATTCAACACCATGCCGATTTGTGCACGAACTTTCATCACGCTGCTCCCTGTGCCGTTTCTTCCGTGAGCGGCTCATCCATCCAGTCCACCTTCGCCATCTTGCGCACCACCACGAATTCATCGCGGTTGCTGCCGATGGTGCCGTAGTAGTTGAAGCCGTAGGCGAACTGCGCGTAGCCGCCGATCATGTGCGTGGGCTTCAGCACCGCGCGCGTCAACGAGTTGTGGATGCCGCCGCGCTTGCCGCTGGTCTCGGCCCCCGGCACGTTCACGATCTTCTCCTGGGCGTGGTACATCAGGCACATGCCCTTGGGCACGCGCTGGCTGACCACCACCCGCGCGGCGACCGTGCCGTTGGTGTTGAAGCACTCGACCCAGTCGTTGTCGACCACGCCGATGCGTCGCGCCTCGTCCTCGGCGATCCAGACGTGCGGGCCGCCACGGCTGAGGGAGAGCATCCGCAGGTTGTCCGAATAGGTGCTGTGGATGCCCCATTTCTGGTGCGGCGTCAGCCAGTTCAGCAGAATCTCGGGATTGCCGTTCGGATGCGCGCCCAGCATCGTCGCCACCGATTTCGTATCGATCGGCGGGCGGTAGACGCAGAAACCCTCGCCGAAATCGAGCATCCAGCGGTGATCCAGATAGAACTGCTGGCGTCCGGTCAGCGTCCGCCAGGGAATCAGCTCGTGCACATTGGTGTAGCCGGCGTTGTAGCTGACCTCCTCCGACTCCAGCCCCGACCAGGTGGGCGCGGAAATGATCTTGCGGGGCTGCACCTGGATGTCACGGAAGCGGATCTTGTCATGCTCGCGCCCCAGCGCCAGATGGGTGTGATCACGCCCGGTGATCTTTCCGAGCGCCTGCCAGGCTTTGACCGACACATGGCCGTTGGTCTCGGGCGCGAAGGTCAGCACCATTTCCGCCGCATCGATCGCCGTATCCAGACGCGGCCGCCCCTGACTGACACCGGGTTCCTGCACCCGTTTGTTCAGCGCGCCCAGCTCCTGCACCTCGTGCTCGGTGTTCCAGGTGATGCCCTTGCCGCCATTGCCCAGCCGGTCGAGCAGCGGCCCCACCGAGGTGAACTTGCGATGGATGTCGTGATAGTTGCGCTCGACCACCATCATGTTGGGCGCGGTCCTGCCCGGAATCAGATCACACTCGCCTTTTTTCCAGTCCTTCGGCGCAAAGGGTTGGCCCAGTTCGCCCGGCGTATCGTGCAGCAGCGGCTGCAGCACGATGTCCTTTCGCGTGCCCAGATAGGGACCGGCAATCTCGCTGAAGCGCCTGGCCAGCAGCTTGTAGATCTCCCAGTCGGTCTTGCTCTCCCACAGCGGCTGCACCGCCTCGGACAGCGGATGGATGAAGGGATGCATGTCCGAGGTGTTCAGATCGTCCTTCTCGTACCAGGTGGCACTCGGCAGCACGATGTCGCCATACAGACAGGTGGTGCTCATCCGGAAGTCCAGCACCGTCACCAGATCGAGCTTGCCCTCCTCGGGCATCTGTTCCGGCACCCGAACCTCGCTGGGCAGCACCGCATCGGCCTCGTCCGAGAACACCGCGTTCTGGGTGCCGAGCAGATACTTCAGCATGTACTCGTGCCCCTTGCCGCTGGAGCCCAGCAGATTCGAGCGCCAGATGAACAGATTGCGCGGGAAGTTCTTCGGGTTCTCCGGGTCGTCGCAGCTCATCCGCAGGCTGCCCTGCTTCAGCCCCTCGCACAGATAGGCGACCGGATCCTGACCGGCCTGCTCGGCGGCATCACAGATATCGAGCGGATTGGTTTCGAGCTGAGGCGCCGACGGCAACCAGCCCATCCGCTCGGCCTTCGCGTTGAAATCGATCAGCGCCATCGGCTTCAATGCATCGGCATCGGCCCCTGGCGCCAGAATTTCCTCGGTGCGCAGCATCTCATGCCGCCACTGGCCACTGTGGGCATAGAAGAAGCTGGTGCCGTTCATCTGACGCGGCGGCCGCACCCAGTCCAGCGCAAAGGTCAGCGGCGTCCAGCCGAACTGCGGCCGCAGCTTTTCCTGCCCGACGTAGTGGCACCAGCCGCCACCGCTCTGACCGATGCAGCCGCACATCATCAGCAGATTGATGATGCCGCGATAGGCCATGTCGGTGTGGAACCAGTGGTTCAGCCCCGCGCCCAGGATCACCATGCTGCGCCCGGTGGTGTCGTGTGCGTTCTGGGCGAACTCCCGCGCCACCTGAGTCACCAGCTCCGGTCTGACGCCGGTGTATTTCTGCTGCCAGGCCGGGGTATAGGGCACGTCGTCCTCATAGGATTTCGCGGTGCCTTCATCGCCCAGTCCCTGATCGACGCCATAGTTGGCCATCTGCAGGTCGTAGACGGTTGCCACCAGCGCCGTGCTGCCATCGGCCAGCTTCACCCGACGTGCCGGCACCTTGCGACCGATCAGTTCACTGCGTGATTCGCCGGCAAAGTAACTGAATCCGACGCTGACGACCTCGTCGTGATGGCCCTTCAGGCTCAGGCGCGGCGTGATCTCGGCGCCACTGCCCCCATCGCGCATCTCCAGATTCCAGCGCCCGACCTTGCCGGTCTGCGCCTTGTCCTCGCCCCACCGAAAACCGATCGTGCCGTTGGGCGTCACCATCGCATCCGTGGCCTCGTCGATCAGTACCGTCTTCCAGTCGGGGTTATTGGTCTCGCCCAGAGCATCCGGCAGGTGCGAGGCCCGCAGGAAGTGGTCGGGCAGCAGCCAGCCATCCTTCTCGCGCAACATCACCAGCATCGGCATGTCGGTGTACTGCCGGAGGTAGCGCTGAAAATAGGGTGAGGGATTGTCGCGGTGAAACTCGCTCAGCACCACATGGCCCATCGCCATCGCCAGCGCGGCATCGGTGCCCTGCTTCGGTGCCAGCCAGATGTCGCCGAACTTCA
>JBHADS010000358.1:0-5602 GCA_041855185.1 Lautropia sp.
GGTCTCGACATCGGCCAGCACCCCGAAAGCCATCACCGTCGGCATGCCGATCTGCGTGTTGGAGGGATGGCCATTGACGTACTTGAAGGCGTAACGCTGGTGGTTGGAGACCGGCATCAGCTCGATCACACCGATGTCGGAGTGGTTGGCGACGCGGGCCGACTTGTCGAACTCCGGCCAACGGACGAAATCGGCCTGGATCGCATCGGCCAGCTCGCCCATGAAGCGGGCGGGTCCGATCTCGGCAACCAGATCGGACATGGTGGGAACGTCGATGAAGCGGGTCATGCGGGGTCTCCGGTGAGGAATGCTGTGTGAAGGCCGCCGGGCGTGCGGTGCCCGGGGGATGCGCGAGGCCGGTGCGGGGTGGCAGGCTCATCCCGTCTCGGCGTCTTGTCGTCGCGGGGAAGATGTGTCAGCCACTGTGACAGCCGCAGTCACGGTGGCAGCGACCGGCGCTGGAATGCCTGAGAGGGCGCGTGGCCGGACCGTGTGCCAGCTGCGGGCATCCGGCCCGATTGGGAGCCATTTTCTCGTTGGATGCTGCCGTTTTGAAGCGATCTATTTGTCGATTTATGCAGCATTCTGTACATTATGCCAAGTTTCAATGGCACTTTGATTGATCATGGACGATATCGATCGCCAGCTGATTGCCATGCTGCGCGACAACGCACGCATGCCGGTGGTGGCGCTGGCCGCCAAACTGCGGGTGGCACGTGCCACCGTGCAGCACCGCATCGCACGGCTCGAACGCGATGGGGTGATCGTCGGCTACACCGTGCGCCTGCGCCCGGAGGCCGAGTCGCACCGCATCCGCGCCGTGATGTGTCTGGAAGTGGAGGGCAACCGCGAGCCGGAGGTGCTGCGCGCGCTGCGTGGCAACGCCAACGTGGTGACGCTGCACACCACCAACGGCCGCTGGGATCTGATGGCCGAACTGCGCGTCGATACCCTCGAAGCCTTCGACCGCCTGCTGAACGTCATCCGCGCCATCCCCGGCGTGCTCAACACCGAAACCAGCATCCTGCTGTCTACGCACAAGTTGTGAGGGTCTGGGAGGGGTCGTGCGTGGTGGGGAGTGTCTGTGTGATGAGCTTCGTGCACGAGGGAGCCTGCCAGCGCCGGCTTGCTGCTGAGATAATGAACAGAAGGAGTACGCAAAGCGCTACCCGCGGGAGAAGCAGATCATGGAAACATGGAGCGAACGGCACCTTAAAAGGGGCATCCAGCAGGGGCTTCAGCAAGGGATGCAGCAGGGGATGCAGCAAGGCATCCACCAGGGGGTGCAGCAGGGGCAGCAGGCGCTGCTGGCGAAGCTGCTGCGCCTGCGTTTTGGCGAGCTGGATGCGCAGACCGAGCAGAAGTTGAAGCAGGCGGGCGAGGAGGAGCTTGGGCTGTGGGCCGAGCGGGTGCTGGATGCCCGCAGCCTGGAGGACGTGTTCCGCGTGCAGTGAGGGGCAGGGCTGGCGGGCGTCTGGCCGGGCGGGCATGGCCGGCTGCTGGTCCGCCGCCCTGGGGGTTGGCTCAGAAGGAGCTGCCCGGGGTCTGCAGGAAGGCGATTTCCTCGGGGGTGGAGGGGCGGCCCAACACCGCGTTGCGGTGCGGGTAATGGCCGAAACGATCGACGATTTCCTTGTGGCGGATGGCGAAATCGAGATTGTTGGCGATGCCATTGGCCTCGAACAGCCGCACCGATTCGGCCTGAATGGCGCGGGATTCGCTGTGCATGAAGGGCATGTAGAGGAAGGCGCGTTGTTCGGCGCTGAGGCGCTGGTCATCGCCGGCGCGGATGGCTTCCTGGGCGAGTACCAGTGCCATCGCATCCTGCGCGAAGGCGCGGGGATCGTCGCGGAACAGATTGCGCGAGAACTGGTCGAGCACGATGATCTCGGCGAGCCGCCCTTCGGGGCTGGCGCGCCAGGCCCACAGTTCGCTGGCTGCCGCCCGGGCATGCAGCGCGCCGAAGCGGCGGGCGATCTCGGCGTCGAAGGCAGGGTCTTTCCTGAAGCGTTGCTGCGGCGTGCTTTCCTCGAACCAGAAATGCAGAACCTGCTGGGCGACGGAATCGGTCATGGTGCCTCCTTGCTGAGGAGCATGTGGATGATGGTGCTGGTGTTGCCCGGCCCTGGCGGCCTTCCGTATCGTCTGATCCGCAGACGGGCGGAGGGCGTTCCTGCTTTTTCAGTGTACTGATTCGACAGGCTGAAAATGAAAACGGCAGCATTGCCGAAACAATGCTGCCGCTGAAATCTGGTGGGCGATACTGGGTTCGAACCAGTGACCCCTGCCGTGTGAAGGCAGTGCTCTACCGCTGAGCTAACCGCCCGGTGCTACCGGAAAGACGACAGTATAGCCGAAAAATTCTGGCGATGTAAAACGTTTTCTTGGGCACATTTTCTTGGGCACCCAGGTTTGCCCCGGAGATGCCCAGGAAATGGGCAAATGGGCGGTTGCGGGGAGGCGCATGAGAGGGGGGGCTATGGGAGGGGGGCTATGGGAGGGGCACGAGAGGGGGTTGTGGGAGGCACATGGGAGGCGCACGGAAGGTGCATGGAAGAGGGGCTGAGGGGGCTCCGGGGCAGGCTGTGCGGGTGGCCGCCATGCGGGCCGGTCGCAGTTGTTCTACCATTCGCTGCTGAGCGCATGGCAGGTGCGTCCGAGCCCTGTCGTGCATACCGCTTTTTCAGGACGTTTTTCGTTTCATGGTCGCCGATTCCCCCGATACCCATCCTTCCACGGCAGCCGGCGCACAGCCGGCTGGCCGGGTCCGCACCCGCTTTGCGCCCAGCCCCACCGGTTTTCTGCATATCGGCGGGGTGCGCACGGCGCTCTATGCCTGGGCCTATGCCAGGCACTTCGGCGGCGATTATGTGCTGCGCATCGAGGATACCGATGTCGAGCGTTCTACGCCGGAGGCGGTGGCCGCCATTCTGGAAGGGCTGGCCTGGCTGGGGCTGAATGAGGACGAAGGTCCGTTCTATCAGATGCAGCGGATGGCGCGCTACCGCGAGGTGCTGGACCGGCTGCTGGCCGAAGGGCGCGCCTATCACTGCTATGCGACGCCGCAGGAGCTGGACGAGATGCGGGAGGCGCAGCGTGCCCGGGGCGAGAAACCGCGCTATGACGGCCGCTGGAGGCCGGAGAATGCGGCCGGCAAGACGCCGCCGGCGGGGGTGAAGCCGGTGCTGCGTTTTCGCAATCCGGACGATGGTGCGGTGGTCTGGGACGACATGGTCAAGGGGCGCATCAGCATCGCCAATACCGAGCTGGATGATCTGGTGATCGCGCGCTCGGATGGCACGCCGACCTACAACTTCTGTGTGGTGGTCGATGATCTCGACATGGGCATCACCCATGTGATCCGGGGGGATGATCACGTCAACAATACGCCCCGGCAGATCAACATCCTGCGGGCGCTGGGCGGGCAGGAGCCGGTCTATGGGCATCTGCCGATGATCAACGGGCCGGATGGGCAGAAGCTGTCGAAGCGGCATGGCGCGGTGTCGGTGCTGCAGTATCAGGAGGATGGCTATCTGCCGGACGCGATCATCAACTATCTGGCGCGGCTGGGCTGGAGTCATGGTGACGATGAGATCTTCTCGCGCGAGCAGCTGATCGAATGGTTCGATGGCACGCATCTGTCACTGTCGCCCTCGCAACTGGATTTCGACAAGTTCCGGTGGGTCAACCAGCAGTATCTGAAGGCGCTGCCGGATGAGACGCTGGCGGCCGAGGTCGGGGCGCGGCTGCGCGCGTGCGGTATCGAGCCGGTGCTGGCCGGCCAGCCGGTGACGGCAGGGCAGCTGGCGGCGATGTGTGCCTTGTGGAAGGATCGCTCGCCGACGCTGGTGGTGCTGACCGATCTGGTGGCGGGTTTCTTCCAGCCGCCGGTGCCGGGGGCCGAGTCGGTGGCGCGTCATTTGGGCGAGGCGGTGCAGCCGGCGCTGGAGGATTTCGTGGCGGGCCTGGATGCGGTGGCCGGTGACAAGGACGGCATCAATGCGTTGCTGAAGCAGGTGCTGAAGGCGCATGGGCTGAAGATGCCGCAGTTGGCGATTCCGCTGAGGCTGCTGGCCTTCGGTGTGGAGCAGACGCCGTCGGTGGATGCGATGCTGGCGCAGTTGCCGGCCAGCGAGATCCGCGCCCGGGTGGGGCGGCGGGCCGGGCTGGTGGCTGCGGCGCAGGCCAATGCGGGCGCCGAGGGCGCCCAGGGGGGAGCGTGATGGCTGGCAATACCTTGGGGCGGCTGTTCTGTGTGACGACCTTCGGCGAATCGCACGGGCCGGCCATCGGCTGTGTGATCGATGGTTGCCCGCCGGGCATGGCGCTGGGCGTCGAGGATATCCAGCCGGATCTGGACCGGCGGCGCCCGGGCACCTCTCGCCACGTCACGCAGCGGCAGGAGCCGGATGCGGTCGAGATCCTGTCGGGGGTGTTCGAGGGCCGGACCACCGGCACGCCGATCGCGCTGCTGATCCGCAACCAGGATGCGCGCAGCAAGGACTATGGCAATCTGGTCGACACCTTTCGGCCGGGCCACGCCGACTACACCTATTTTCAGAAGTACGGGCTGCGCGACTATCGTGGCGGAGGGCGCTCGTCGGCGCGGCTGACGGCGCCGCTGGTGGCGGCCGGCGCGGTGGCGCGCAAGTGGCTGCGCGAGCGGCACGGCGTCGAGCTGCGCGGCTATCTGTCGCAGCTGGGTGAGATCGCGGTGCCGTTCCAGCGCTGGGAGGATGTGCGCGAGAACCCCTTCGGCGTGGCCGACAACGCACGGGTGCCCGAGCTGGAAGCCTACATGGACGCGCTGCGCCGCGAGGGCGATTCCTGCGGGGCGCGGATCGAGGTCGAGGCGACCGGGGTGCCGGTGGGCCTGGGGGCGCCGCTCTATGACCGGCTCGATGCCGACATCGCCAAGGCGATGATGGCGATCAATGCGGTCAAGGGCGTGGAGATCGGTGCGGGTTTTGCGTCCGTGGCCCAGCGTGGCAGCGTGCACGGCGACGAGATGACGCCCGAAGGCTTCGTCGGCAACGAGGCGGGCGGCATCCTGGGCGGGATTTCGACTGGGCAGGATCTGCGGGTGTCGATCGCGATCAAGCCGACTTCCAGCATCCGGATCGAGCGGCGCTCCGTCAATCTGAAGGGCGAGCCGGTGATGATGCACACCCTGGGACGGCACGATCCCTGCGTGGGCATCCGGGCCACGCCTATCGCCGAGGCGATGCTGGCGCTGGTGCTGATCGATCACTGCCTGTTGCATCGGGCGCAGTGTGCCGATGTCGATTCGGGGCTGCCGCCGTTGCCGGCGTCGGCGCCGAACTGAGGGCCGGGATGGGTCGTGGCGGTCGAGGTGGCGCCGGGCGCTGCGCCCGGCGCCCGACCAGCGGCCGTGGTGGCAGGTCCGGGGGCTGTCAGCCCCCGTTTTTAGTGGGTATGCTGATTCTTCTCTGATATTTCTCTGATTCTTCCGTCGGGATGTCCTTCCCGGGGGGGCCTTCCGGGGATTCTCCTTCGGAGGGAATATCCTTCTGGGGAGTGAGCTTCCGACGGGATGTGCATGGGGCGGGCAAAGCGCATGAACGAGCAGATGAGTGGCAAA
>JBHADS010000359.1:0-7063 GCA_041855185.1 Lautropia sp.
CGATGGTCTGCTCGAGCGTGGCGCTGGCAGGCCGCACCCGACCGGCGATGATGCCCAGTGTTTCGCCTTCGCCGACCACCACCGTGCTGGCGGGCGCCATCGCGCGCGGCTGCTGCTGCGACGGCTGCGTGCCGCCAGCCGCAGGCTGACGCTGCGTGGCTGCCGGCTGGCGCGCCGTACCGGCGGCACGGTCTGGGCTGACCAGACGACCCGTCACCGGGTCGATGGTGCGCACACCGGCGCCGGAGCCCTGGGCAACTGCCGCGGAGCCGGTCGCGGCCGCACTGGCAGCCGCACCCACCACTGGCGTGCTGCCCGCACGGGCTGCCTGCTGGTTGGCGTTGCGCTGCACCGGCGGGTCGAGCAGGAATGTGTATTCACGCACGAACTTGCCGGCCGCCCAGCTCAGCTCGACCATCAGGTCGACGAAGGGCTCGTTGATCGGGCGGCTGGACGACAGCTTGATCACATAGCGTCCGTTGCGCTCTTCCACCGCCATCTGCACCGCAGAGAGGGCTTCCTTGTACTGCAACCCGGCACGGCTGAAGGCATCGGGCGACGCCAGCTTGGCCGACAGCGATGCGGCCTCGTCCGGCCGTACCGAAGTCACTTCAACCTCGGCGCGCAGGGGCTGCCCCAATGCCGACTGCACAGTCAGACGCCCCAGGCCGGCAGCCTCCACGGGCGAAGTCCCACCTGCCAGGATACCCAGGGCAAGTGCGACCGCCGAAGCGATCTGGGCACGTCCGGAAGCGCCAGACGTTATCGAATGCAATGTACTGCGAGGCTGTTCAGACAAGGTACCACCTCTTACGGGAACAGAAACGAAAGACTTCAACTCAATCACACCACCGATGCGGCAGCGGCTCGTCACCGCATCGGCACGAAAACATCACCAGTTCCCCAGGACACTCACAGCAACGTGTCCACAGGACGCTCCAGCAGAATGCCCAGCATCCGACGCAACGGCTCGGCTGCGCCCCACAGCAGCTGATCGCCCACCGTGAAGGCGCTCAGGTAGCCGGGGCCCAGGTGCAGCTTGCGCAGACGTCCGATCGGCACCGTCAGGCGGCCGGTCACGGCAGTCGGCGTCAGCTCGGCCAGGGTTGCCTCACGGTCGTTCGGCACCACCCGCACCCAGTCATTGGCACCTGCCAGCATTTCCTCGATGGCCTGCAGCGGCAGATCCTCGCGCAGCTTGATCGTCAGCGCCTGGCTGTGGCAGCGCATCGCCCCGACACGGACGCAGATGCTTTCCACCGGAATCACCTGATCCTTGCCACGACCGAGCATCTTGTTCAGTTCAGCTTCGCCCTTCCATTCCTCGCGCGACATGCCGTTGCCCAGATCCTTGTCGATCCAGGGCAGCAGGCTGCCGGCAAGCGGATAGCCGAAATTCGAGGTCGGAAAACTTGCACTGCGCATGGTTTCCGCCACTTTCCGGTCGATATCCAGAATGCCTGATCCAGCGTTCGACAGCTCGTCTGCCACCGATGCATGGATCGTGCCCATCTGACTGACCAATTCCCTCATGTGCTGCGCGCCACCGCCGGAAGCAGACTGATAGGTCATCGCGGTCACCCACTCCACCTGATCGGCCTGCAGCAAACCACCCAATGCCATCATCATCAGGGAAACTGTGCAGTTACCACCAATGAAATCCCGATTACCGGTCTGTATGGCCGCATCAATGACATGCCGGTTCACCGGATCCAACACGATGACGGCATCTTCCTTCATCCGCAGCGTGGAAGCGGCGTCGATCCAGAAGCCCTTCCAGCCGGCTGCGCGCAGCTTCGGATGGATCTCCTGCGTGTAGTCGCCACCCTGGCAGGTCACGATCGCATCGAGCTTGGACAGCGCCCCGATGTCGCTGGCATCACCCAGCGGCGCGTCGCCCAACGGCGCCTTGCCACCGGCATTGGAGGTGCTGAAGAACACCGGATCGAAACGCTCGAAGTCACCCTCCTCGCGCATCCGGTCCATCAGCACGGAACCCACCATGCCGCGCCAGCCAACCAAACCTACCCGATACTTCCTGCTCATCTAACTCACCTTCTTTCGTCGTTCCAACGGACCGCTCAAAGCGCAGCCACCACAGCGTCACCCATCTGGGTGCAACTCAATACTTGTTCACCTGGTCTGGCGATATCGCCGGTGCGCGCGCCCGAAGCGAGCACGCGCCGGACGGCGGCCTCGACCCGATCGGCGGCAGCCGCCTGATCGAGCGAATAGCGCAACAGCATCGCCAGCGACAGGATCGTTGCCAACGGATTGGCCTTGTTCTTGCCCGCAATATCAGGCGCCGAACCATGAATCGGCTCATACATGCCGAAGCCGTGCTGATTCAGCGATGCCGAGGGAAGCATGCCGATCGAGCCGGTCAGCATCGAAGCCAGATCCGAAAGGATGTCCCCGAACATGTTGCCGGTCAGGATGACATCGAACTGCCGTGGATGACGAACCAACTGCATCGCCGCATTATCCACATACATGTGCGAAAGCTCGACATCCGGATAGTCCGCAGCCACTTCAGTGACGACATCACGCCACAGTTGCGTCGTTTCCAACACATTGGCCTTGTCCACCGAGCAGACCCGGCGCTGGCGCTTGCGGGCCGCCTCGAAGGCCCAGCGCGCGATCCGGCGGATTTCCGATTCGGAATAGCGCATGGTGTCGAAGCCTTCGCGCTCGCCGGCCGCATTCGTGTGAATGCCCCGGGGCTGACCGAAATAGATGTCGCCGGTCAGCTCGCGCAGGATCAGCAGATCCAGCCCGGCCACGAATTCCGGCCGCAGCGGCGAAGCATCGGCCAGCTCCGGAAACACCGTGGCCGGCCGCAGATTGGCAAACAGGTCGAAATGCTTGCGCAGGCGCAGCAGCCCCTGCTCCGGACGCGAGGCACGCGGCAGCGTGTCGTAGGCTGGCCCGCCGACGGCGCCGAACAGGATCGCCTGCGCCGATTCGCAGACACGCAGGGTCTCATCCGGCAGCGGGTCCCCCTTCGCATCATAGGCCGCGCCACCGACCAGTGCCGCCTCGGTCTGCACATCCAGGCCGTCGCGCCGGAGCACATCCAGCACACGCAGCGCCTGCGCCGTGATTTCCGGTCCGATGCCGTCACCGGCCAAAACCGCGATTTTCATGTTCTCTGTTTCTCCCTGTCCCAAATATCAAGAGCGTGTCAGCACCGAATCGTCGTTACGATGGGTGCCCGACACGCTCCGGAGGCGTGAATCGGCGACGACCGGGGCCGGTCGCCCCTGCCCCGCAGCCGTTTCAACGAACGGTCTGCGGACAGCCCCCTTTCACGCACGGGCCCGTCCGTCCGACAGCGGCTACCGGCACGCACGGCCGACAGGCGCCCGGGCGACGGCCCCTGTCCTTCATCATCCCAACCGGGCCTGCAACCACGGCTCGGCCGCAAAGCGCCGGGCCTCGTAGGCGCGGATGTCGTCCGCATGCCGCAGCGTCAGACCGATCTCGTCCAGCCCCTGCAGCAGGTTGTTCTTGCGGAAGGCATCGATCTCGAACTTGCCGATCACCTCGCCCTGGGTGGTCGCCACCACCTGGCGCGGCAGATCGATCACCAGCTCGTAGCCGGGGAAGGCATCGACATCGGCAAAGATCCGCGACACTTCCGACTCACTCAGCCGGATCGGCAGCAGACCGTTCTTGAAGCAGTTGTTGAAGAAGATGTCGGCAAAGCTCGGCGCGATGATGCAGCGGAAGCCGTAGTCGTCCAACGCCCACGGTGCGTGCTCGCGCGAAGAGCCGCAGCCGAAGTTCTCGCGCGCCACCAGGATCGATGCCCCGGCATAGCGCGGTTTGTTCAGCACGAAATCCGGATTCAGCGGCCGCTTGCTGTTGTCCATGCCCGGCTCGCCCACATCCAGATAGCGCCATTCATCGAACAGATTCGGTCCGAAGCCCGAACGCTTGATCGACTTCAGGAACTGCTTCGGAATGATGGCATCGGTATCGACGTTGGCGCGATCGAGCGGCGCCACGATGCCGCGGTGAACATTGAATACTTTCAAGCGAGCCTCCGCACATCGACGAAATGACCAAACACGCCAGCCGCAGCCGCCATCGCGGGGCTGACCAGATGGGTACGGCCTCCCGCCCCCTGGCGCCCCTCGAAGTTGCGGTTCGAGGTCGACGCACATCGCTCGCCCGGCTCCAGCCGGTCGGCATTCATCGCCAGGCACATCGAGCAGCCCGGATCGCGCCACTCGAAACCGGCCTCAAGGAAGATCCGGTCCAGCCCCTCGGCCTCGGCCTGGGCCTTCACCAGCCCCGAGCCCGGCACCACCATTGCCAGCTTCACGTTGTCGGCACGCTTGCGGCCACGCACCACTGCCGCGGCCTGACGCAGATCCTCGATACGCGAGTTGGTACAGGAACCGATGAACACCTTGTCGATCTTGATGGAGGACATCGGCATGTTCGGCTGCAGGCCCATGTAGCGCAGCGCACGCTCCATGCCCTCGCGCTTGACGCTGTCCTTCTCGCGCTCGGGATCGGGCACACGGTCATCGATGCCGACCACCATCTCGGGCGAGGTGCCCCAGGTGACGAAAGGGGTCAGCTCGGCGGCATCGATGCGGACCAGGCGATCGAACACCGCGCCCTCGTCGCTTCTCAGCGTGCGCCAGTAGGCGACGGCCTTGTCCCAGTCCTCGCCGGCCGGGGTCATCGGACGGCCCTTCAGATACTGCAGCGTGATGTCGTCGACTGCCACCATGCCGCATCGGGCACCGGCCTCGATCGCCATGTTGCAGACCGTCATCCGGCCTTCCATCGACATCTGGCGGAACACCGAACCGCCGAATTCGATCGCATAGCCGGTGCCGCCGGCCGTGCCGATGCGGCCGATGATGCCCAGGGCCACGTCCTTCGGCGTGACGCCGGTGGGCAGACGGCCATCGACCTGCACCAGCATGCTCTTCGACTTCTTGGCCACCAGCGTCTGGGTGGCCAGCACATGCTCGACCTCGGAGGTGCCGATGCCATGCGCGAGCGCACCGAAGGCACCGTGGGTGCTGGTATGCGAATCACCGCAGACCACGGTCATGCCCGGCAGCGTGGCGCCCTGCTCGGGACCGACCACATGCACGATGCCCTGACGGCGGTCGGCGATGTCGAAATAGGTCAGACCGTATTCGCGGGCGTTCTGCCCCAGGGTCTCGACCTGGATGCGCGCGATCGGATCGGCAATGCCTTGCTCTCGGCCGGTGGTGGGCACATTGTGGTCGACCACGGCCAGGTTGGCACTCAGGCGCCACGGTTTGCGGCCAGCCTGCTTCAGCCCTTCAAAAGCCTGAGGGCTGGTGACTTCATGCAGCAGGTGCCGGTCGATGTAGAGCAGGCAGCTGCCATCAGCTTCTTCACGGACGACGTGGGCGTCCCAGAGCTTGTCGTAGAGGGTACGGGCGGTATTTGACATGCCGGGATTATGCCACGCCACCCGCCTTCGCTCCGTCTTGCGTAGGCGCCTAAGCGCCCGTTTCCCGGGCGTCTCTCCGGGCCCGCCGGTCCAGGATCGGCCTCAAGGCGAAAAATGAGGCCAAGATCCGCAATATGTGGCCAATTCGCCCCGGATTGCCGACGCCGCCGGCCCGTTCTCAGCGCTTCGCGCCGGGCATGTACAACGGCATCACCCGCGTCGAGTAGTCCTGCAGATCCTTGATCCGGCTGCTGGGCGAGGGGTGGGTGGAGAGAAACTCCAGCGAGTTTCCGCCGCCACTGGCCTTGGTCATCTTCTGCCACAGCGTGATCGCCGCCCGGGGATCGTAGCCGGCCCGGGCCGACAGCTCGACCCCGATCCGGTCGGCCTCGGTCTCATGCAGGCGGCTGTGCTTCAGCCCGAAGGTCGTCTGATAGGCAAGACTGCCCAGATCCGAGCCGGCCTGCCCGGCACCGACGGCCGCCGCGCCGACCCCGATCAGCAGCCCGGCCGTCGCCTGCTCCGAGGCCCGCTCGCGCGCGTGCTCGCGCAGGGCATGGGCGATCTCATGCCCCATGATCGCCGCGATCTCGTCGTCGGTGAGTTGCAGCCGCTCGATGATGCCGCTGTAGAAAGCGATCTTGCCGCCCGGCATGCACCAGGCATTCAGCTCGTCGCTCTTGATGACATTGACCTGCCAGTTCCATTTCAGCGCATCGGGCCGGAAGGCTCCCACCGTCGGAATCATCCGATTGGCAATCGCCCTCACCCGCTGCGTCATCGCCGGATCGACGTTCAGCGCGCCTTCCTCCTTGCTCTTGGTCAGCACCTGGGCATAGGCGGCATCGGCGCTGCGATTCAGATCCGCCTCCGACACCAGCGGCGACATCCGCTGCGTGCGGTTCAGGCCGATGTGCCCCTGGCCGGTGGTCTGCACCGCCACACAGCCGGCCACCAGCACGGAAGCCGACAGCAACGCAGCACCCGCGGTAACACGCCAGCGCCCCGGCGCCATCAGCCCGTCCAGCCGCCTCGCAGCCCGGGAGCGCCTCCGATGCGAGGACCCTTCACGCCCCGGCACATCCATCGCCCGCGCACCAGCCATCGCCCCTGCCGGCATCCCGGCACCGCTGCGCGGTGCCCGTCCCTGTCCTTTGCCACTCATCTGCTCGTTCATGCGCTTTGCCCACCCCATGCACATCCGTCGAAAGCCCCCGAAAGGACATGCCCTCCGAAGGAGAATCCCCAGAAGGCCATTCCCCGGAAGGAAATCCCGTCGGAAGAATCAGAGAAATATCAGAGAAGAATCAGCATACCCACAAAAAACGGGGGCCGACAGCCCCCGGCCCTGCCACGCCTGCCGCCGGTCGGGCGACACGCGCTGCGCCCCTGCCAACTCGGGCTCCGCGCCCCGTCCCGGCCTCAGGTCGGCGCCGACGCCGGCAACGGCGGCAGCCCCGAATCGACATCGGCGCACTGCGCCCGATGCAGCAGGCAGTGATCGATCAGCACCAGCGCCAGCATCGCCTCGGCGATCGGTGTCGCCCTGATGCCCACGCAGGGATCGTGCCGACCCAGGGTGTGCATCATCACCGGCTCGCCCTTCAGATTGAC
>JBHADS010000360.1:0-8552 GCA_041855185.1 Lautropia sp.
AATCCACTGCCGGTAGCGCTCGATGCGCGGCTGCATCACCTGGAAGGAAAAGCCGTCGTCGCCCCGGATGAAGGCTTCGATCACGCCGGTGTCCTGCTCGGGCAGATCGCTGCGCGGCAGGGTGGCAAAGAGCCAGACACTGGCGCCGATCAGCCCCACAAGGCCCAGCAGCACCCAACCAGCGTGTCGCAGCGCCCAGCCCAGCGACTGCTCGTAGAGTGCCTGCAATTCCCGGAAATAGGCGGCATGGGCGCGCAGCCAGCGGCTGGGTGCCTGCTCGCGCTTCGGCAGCATGTGCGCACACAGCGCCGGCGTCAGGCTGATCGAAACCAGCAGCGAGATGATCAGCGCGGCGGCCAGCGTGATCGAGAATTCGCGGAACAGCCGCTCGATGATGCCGCCCATGAACAGCACGGCCACAAAGACCACCACCAGTGCGATGTTCATCGCCAGCAGGGTGAAGCCGACCTCGCCGGCGCCGCGCATCGCGGCCCGATAAGGCGACAGACCTTTTTCGGTGTGACGGGCGATGTTCTCCAGCACGACGATGGCGTCGTCCACCACCAGGCCGGCCGCCACCACCAGCGCCATCACGCTCAGATTGTTCAGCGAGAAACCGGCCAGATAGATGACGGCGAAGGTGCCGATCAGCGCAACCGGGATGACGGCTGCCGGAATCAGCGCCGGCCGCAGCCGGGCCACGAACAGCCAGACCACCGCCACCACGATCAGGCAGGAGAACAGCAGCGTCATCTGCGCCTCGTGCAGACTGCCGCGAATGCCCAGCGAGCGATCCATCACGATCTGCAGCTCGGCCTGTGCCGGCAGCAGCGCCTGCAACGCCGGCATCTGCGCCTTGATCTCGTCGATGGTGGCGACGACGTTGGCATCGGGCTGACGGCTGACGCGGGCGATGATCGCGGGCCGGTCATTGTGGAAGCCGCTGGTGTAGCGGTTCTCGACCGAATCGCTCACCTCGGCCACATCGCCGAGGCGTACCGGCGCGCCGTTCTGCCAGCGCAGCACCAGCTGCGAAAAATCCGCCGCGGTCTTCAGCGTCTTGCCGGTGGCCACCAGCCAGCGGTTCTGCGCATCCTCGATGAAACCCTGCGGCGCATCGGAGTTGGCAGCGACCACCGCCTGACGCGCCTGCTCCAGCGACAGCCCCTGCGCGATCAGCGCGCTCGGCTCGAAGTTGATGCGCACCGCCGGCAGCGAGGCGCCGCCCAGCGAGACCTCGCCCACGCCCTGCACCCGCGACAGCTTCTGCACCACTACGTTGGTGGCGATGTCATAGAGCTCACCGGGCGACAGCGTGTTCGAGGACAGGGCCAGGGCCAGGATCGGCGAAGTGGAGGGATTGATCTTCTTGAAGCTGGGCCGGCTCGGCATCCCCGGCGGCAACTGGTCGATCACCCCGTTGATGGCGGCCTGCACCTCGCGTGCCACCTCGTTCAGATCGCGGTCGATGTCGAAGATCAGCCGGACCTCGGTGCTGCCCTGCGCGCTGGAGGAGGAAATGCTGTCCAGCCCGGCGATCGAGCCGAGCGCCCGCTCCAGGGGGCCGGCCACGGTGGCAGCCATGCTCTCGGGGCTGGCGCCCGACAGGCTGGCCGAGACGACGATCGCCGGAAAATCCACCTGCGGCAAGGGGGACACCGGCAACAGCCGCCACGACAGCCAGCCGCTGAGCAGAATCGCCAGCGCCAGCATGGTGCTGCCGATCGGCCGGCGGATGAAGGGACGTGAGGGATTCATGGTGCCGGCCTGCCCGCGCCCCCGGCTGCGGCGCGCCCGCCCCGCCAGCGACGGCTCAGACGCGCAAAGAACAGATAGACCACCGGCGTGGTGTAGAGCGTCAGCACCTGGCTGACCAGCAGCCCGCCGACCATCACCAGCCCCAGCGGCTGGCGCAGCTCGGCCCCCGAGCCCTGGGCAAGCATCAGCGGCACCGCCCCCAGCAGCGCGGCCATCGTCGTCATCAGAATCGGCCTGAAGCGCAGCATCGCCGCCTGATGGATCGCTTCACGTTCGGACAGGCGCTGATGGCGCTCGGCCTCCAGCGCAAAGTCCACCATCATGATGCCGTTCTTCTTGACCAGACCGATCAGCAGCACGATGCCGATCACCGCCACCATGTCGAGCGCCGCGCCGCTGAGCAGCAGCGCCGCCAGCGCGCCGACGGTGGCCGAGGGCAGCGTCGACAGGATGGTCAGCGGATGGATCGCACTCTCGTAGAGGATGCCCAGCACCAGATACATCGTCACCACCGCCGCCAGAATCAGCCACAGCGTGTTCGATAGCGAGGCGCGGAAGGCTTCGGCCGCCCCCTGGAAGCGGGTCTCGATCGCAGCCGGCCAGTCCAGTTCCTGCTGCACCGCCTCGACCGCCGCCACTGCGTCGCCCAGTGAATAGCCGGGCGCCAGGTTGAAGGACAGATTGGCAGCCGGGAACTGCGACTGGTGATTGATGACGATCGGCGCCTTGCGCTGATGCCAGCGGGTGACGGCCGACAGCGGCACCGGCGTCCCGTCGCCGCCGGCCACGAAGACCTGATTCAGCGCCCCCATGCCCTGCGCCAGCGCGGGGTCCTGCTCCAGCACCACGCGGTACTGGTTCGACTGGGTGAACAGCGTCGAGATCTGACGCTGGGCAAAGGCGTTCTGCAGCGCCTCGGTGATGGTCTGCACGCGGATGCCGAGCCGGGAAGCCGCCGTGCGGTCGATCTCGACATAAGCCTGCCAGCCGTCATTCTGCAGATCGCTGCCCAGATCGGCCAGCTCCGGCCGCGCCGCCAGCGCCTGCTGCAACCTCGGCACCCAGGTCGCCAGCAGCTCGCGCTCGGGCGTGCTCACGGTGAACTGGTACTGCGCCCGGCTGATCCGGTCCTCGATCGACAGCTCCTGCACCGGCTGGAACCAGACGCCCATGTCCTGCTCGGCCTTGGGCCGCGCCGCCATCTTCTGCCGCAGCCGCGCGATCACGGTCTGCACATCGTCCGAGCGCTCGTCGTGCGCCTTCAGGTTCAGCAGCATCCGCCCCGTATTCAGTGCCGGGTTGTTGCCATCCACCCCGATGAAGGAGGACAGGCTCACGACCTCGGGATCATCGAGCAACTGCTTGGCCACCTCGGCCTGGCGCTTGAGCATCGCCTGATAGGAAATCTGCCCCGGCGCCTGCGTCACCACCTGGATGACGCCGCTGTCCTGCACCGGAAAGAAGCCCTTGGGCACGGCGAGATACAGCAGCACCGTGGCGGCGATGGTCGCCAGCATCACGCCCATCATCAGCCCCTGATGATTCAGCACATGGCCCAGGCTGCGACCATAGACGGCGATGACCCGATCGAGAAAGCCGGCACGCTCGACCTGCGGCCCCACCCCGACATCGCCCATCATCCGCGCCGACATCATCGGCGTCAGCGTCAGCGAGACGATCAGCGAGATGCCGATGGCCACTGCCAGCGTCACGGCAAATTCATGGAACAGCCGCCCCGCCACATCGCCCATGAACAGCAGCGGAATCAGCACCGCGATCAGCGATACCGTGAGCGAGATCAGCGTGAAGCCGATTTCCTTCGCGCCATCGAGGGCGGCCTGCATCGACGACTTGCCCATCTCCCGGTGCCGGGCGATGTTCTCCATCATCACGATCGCATCATCGACGACGAAGCCGGTGGCGATCGTCAGCGCCATCAGGCTCAGATTGTTCAGCGAATAGCCGAGCAGATACATCACGGCGAAGGTGCCCACCAGCGAGATCGGCACCGCCACCGCCGGAATCAGCGTGCTGCGCACCGAACGCAGGAACAGCAGCGTCACCATCACCACCAGGCCCACCGCCAGCACCAGCTCCTTCTGCACATCGCGCACCGAGGCGCGGATGCTCTGGGTACGGTCGGTCAGCACGCGCACATCGACGCTGGCCGGCAGGGTTGCCGTCAACTGCGGCAGCAACTGGCGCACGCGGTCGGCCACCTCGATCACATTGGCATCGGGCTGGCGCTGCACGTTGATCAGGATCGCCCGCTCGTTGTCGGCCCAGGCCGCCAGAAAACGATCCTCCGGCCCTTCGACGATCTGTGCGACATCGCCGAGACGCAGCGGCGCACCATTCTGCCAGGCGACGATCAGGGAGGCGTATTGCTCGACGGTGGTGAGCTGGTCGTTGGCATCGAGGATGGTGCTGCGCACCGGACCATCGAAGCTGCCCTTGGGCAGATTGGCATTGGCGGCGGCAATCACCGATTGCAGATCGGCCATCGTCAGCCCGGCCTGCGACAGCGCGCTGGCGTCGGCCCGTACCCGGATCGCCGGCCGCTGCCCGCCCGCCAGGCTCACCAGCCCCACCCCCTGCACCTGCGCCAGCTTCTGCGCCATCCGGGTGTCCACCAGATCGTGCACCCGGGGCAAGGGCAGCGTCTCGGAGCTGACGGCCAGTGTCAGGATCGGCGTATCGGCCGGGTTGACCTTCCGGTAGAGCGGCGGCGAGGGCATGTTGCTGGGCAAGAGCCCGCTGGCATCATCGATGGCGGACTGCACGTCCTGCTCGGCCACGCCCAGCTCGCTGTCCAGCGAAAACTGCAAGGTGATCACCGACACCCCCGCCCCGCTGGTCGAGGACATCTGCTTCAGCCCGGAGATCTGCCCCAGGCTGCGTTCGAGCGGCGCGGTGATGGTGCGCGCCACCGTATCCGGGCCGGCGCCCGGCAGGTAGGAATAGACCTGGATGACCGGGTAGTCGACCTGCGGCAAGGCCGCCACCGGCAGCAGCCGCCAGGCCAGAATGCCCGCCACCATCATCGCCACCATCAGCAGCGTGGTGGCGATCGGGCGCTGGATGAAGATGCGCGAGAAATTCATGGCGCAGCAGGCCGGGCCGCAGGCGCCGGTGCGGACGACTGCGCGGAAGGCTGTTCGGGCTGCCGTGCCGGCGCCTGTCCAGAAGCCGGCGCGGGCCTGTCAGCCGGCGATCCGGGCTGCGATGCGCCTTGCGCCGAAGCCGGCTGCGCCGGTGCCTGCCCGGTCGGTGCCCGCCCATTGCCGGGGGCCGGCTTCAGCGGCGAGCCATCGGCCGCCTCGGCAGCGGCCCCGCTCAGCACGGCATCCGGGTCTCCCGGCAGCGACTCGACGATCTTGACCGCGCGGCCATTGCGCAACTGATCCAGCCCCTCCAGCGCCACCTGATCGCCGGCCTTCAAGCCCTCCAGGATCTCGACCCGGTCGCCGGCCGTGGCGCCCAGGCGCACGGTCTGCACATGGGCCTTGCCGTCGCGGATCACATAGACATAATCGCCCTGGGTGCCGAACTGCACGGTATCGACCGGCACACTCAGCGCCTGCGACAAGGTTTTCAGGTAGAGGCGGACATTGACGAACTGATTCGGAAACAGCGCCTCGTCCGGGTTGTCGAAACGCGCCCGCACCCGCAGCGAGCCGGTGGTGGTGTCGATCTGATTGTCGAGGGTGGCGACCGTGCCGACCGCCAGCCGCTGCCGCTCCGAACGATCCCAGGCTTCGACCTTCAGCCCCGCGGCTCCGGCAGCCGAGACCGCCTCGCGCAGCGCCTGCAGCTGCACCTCGGGCACGCTGAACAGCACCGAGATCGGATCGGTCTGGATGATGCTGACCAGCCCATCGGTGGTGCTGGGGCCGATCAGACTGCCGACCCCCACCCGCAGCAGGCCCAGCCGGCCATCGACCGGCGCCTCGATCCGGGTGTAATCCAGTTGCAGCCGGGCGCTGTCGACCTTGGCCTGATCGGTTTCGCCCCGGCCTTCGAGCTGGCGCACCAGCGCCCGCTGGCTGTCGAGCTGCTGCCGGGCCACCGAATCCTGCTTGAACAATTGCTCGTAGCGGGCCAGATCCCGGCGCGCATTCAGCAGCTCGGCCCGATTCTGCGCCTGCTGCCCCTGCGCCTCGGCCAGCGCCGCCTTCAGGCTGCGGGGGTCGATCTCGGCCAGCAGCTGTCCGGCCTTGACCTGCTGGCCTTCCTGGAAGGTGACACGCGCCAGCCGTCCCTCCACCTGCGGCAGCACGGTGACGGTGTTGTAGGAGGTGACGGTGCCCACCGCCCGGATCAGCACCGAGAAACTGCCCTGCGTGACCGGCACCGTGCTGACGGTTGCCGCGCCGCCGCCCATGCCCGGAGGACCGCCCGCGCCGGGTGGCCCGCCCGGCGGCCCGCCGGCCGGCTGGGTGCCCGACTGCCGGGAAGCAGGTTTCATCACCCCGAACCAAAGCCCTGCCCCCAGAACCAGCAAGACCAGCAAAGTCACCCAGACGACCGGCGCACGACGACCGGTTCCTGTATCGGCAGCAGAAGACATGAGGGAAGGGGGCAGGAGATCGAAACAAGAAGCCCTTATCATACGGGGCCGACTCCGGGAGAGCCTTCGATTCGGTAATATCTTTACATTGACGCTGCGGTGGTTGGTGTCATGCCAACAGCGCGGCCCGCTCCCTGCCCGGGCCGGTTTCGATCCCGGTGCTTTTTCGTACACCGAGGCGCCCGATCATCGACAATGGCAGGCTGAGCACCCGTCGCTGCCGGCGCTGCGCAACCGGCCTGCTCTCGGCAGCGCCCATCGGCCCGGTCCGCCCCCGCCCCTGCGCGACGCGGCCCTTCGCCGATCAACCCAGGATTTCAGACCCGTTCATGCCCATCATCCCGTCCCGATCCGCCCCGGCCCTGCTGCTGACCCTGACCCTGGCCGCGCTGAGCGCAGGCTGCGCCGCCGACCGCTCGCGCAGCGGCTTTCTGGAACCCTACCGCTTTGCCATTCCGCAGGGCAACTACATCAACCAGGAGATGCTGGACGAGGTGAAGGCGGGCATGAGCCGCGATCAGGTCCGCCTGCGCATCGGCACCCCGTTGCTGACCGATGTCTTTCACCCCAACCGCTGGGACTACGTGTTCCGCTTCCAGTACCCCAACGGGGATTCGGAACTGCGCCGGGTGATCGTGTTCTTCGACGAGGACCAGGTCCGCGAGGTCAAGCACGACAAGCTGCCGCAGACCGACGATCCGAACGACCCGGCCCTGCCCGGCTACCAACCCTCCAAGGATTCTGACGCATGATGAAGATTGCCATTGCCGGTGCCTCGGGCCGGATGGGACGCACCCTGATCGAAGCGGTGCTGGCGGCCCCCGACATGGAACTGTATGCCGCCTTCGACCGCGCCGACAGCCCGGCGATCGGCACCGACCCGACCGCCTTTCTCGGTCAATCGAGTGGCCTGGCCATCAGCAGCGATCTGGACAGCGGCCTGGCCGGCTGCGATGCGCTGATCGACTTCACCCGCCCCGAAGCCACCCGCCAGCATCTGCCGGTCTGCGTGCGTCACGGTGTGGCGCTGGTGATCGGCACCACCGGCTTCGAGCCGGCTGACCTGCAGCAACTGCGCGAGGCCGCCAAACGGATTCCGATCGTGCAGGCGCCCAACATGAGCCCCGGCGTCAACATCGCCATCCGGCTGATCGAGCTGGCGACCCAGGCGCTGAAGGACTATGACATCGAAGTGATCGAGGCGCACCACCGACACAAGGTCGATGCCCCGTCCGGCACGGCGCTGGCCATCGGCGAGGCCATCGCCGGCCAGCTCGGCAAGCCGCTGCGCGAGATCGGCGTGTTCGCGCGCGAAGGCCACACCGGCCCGCGCGAGCCCGGCAGCATCGGCTTCTCGACGATCCGTGCCGGCGACATCGTCGGCGATCACACCGTGATGTTCGCCGGCCCCGGCGAGCAGATCGAGATCAAGCACCGCGCCACCAGCCGCGTCCACTATGCCGACGGCAGCCTGAAAGCCTGCCGTTTCCTTGCCGACAAGGATAACGGCCTGTTCACGATGCGGGACGTGCTGGGCCTGAACTGAGGGACAGGCCGCCCTTCGGCTATCGCCCGTTGATCGCGTTCATCACGATATCCACCGTCAGCAGCTCCGGGAGCTGCTTCGGCGGTGCCTCGCGGCTCTTGCCGTCATAGAACAGGTAGAAGGGCACGCTGTTGCGGCCAAAGCGCGCCAGCTCCTGCGCGATCATCGCGTCGCGCCGGGTCCAGTCGGCCCGCAGCAGCAGGATGTTGCGCCGACGGAACTCGCGCAGCATGTCCTCCCGGTCGAGCGCCACCCGCTTGTTGACCTGGCAGCTCAGACACCAGGCGGCCGTGAAGTCGATGAACACCGGCTGCCCCACGGCCCGGGCTGCGGCCACGCGCTCGGGCGACCACGGCTGCCAGCCCTGGCAGGATTCCGGCAGCTTGCCATCGGCCCCCGGCAGACAGGCGGAAGCCTCCGCCCGGCGCTGGGTCTGCGGCACTGCGGCTGTGGTGGCCGCCTCCGCCACCACCGGCAGGCGCGACACGATCAGCACACAGGCAGCCACCGACAGCACGGCCAGGAACAGCCAGGCCGGGGCGCTGCGGGCCGCACCGGGACGCAGCTCGAACTGCCAGCGCCCATAGATCCAGGCCGCAAAGGACAGCAGGATCGCGGCGATCAGCAGCAGCAGCACGCCCTGGGCATCGGTCTGGATCGCCATCACCCAGACCAGCC
>JBHADS010000361.1:0-2552 GCA_041855185.1 Lautropia sp.
GACATCCGGCGATGGAACAGATAGAGCGCCAGCACCAGCACCAGCACGTGTGTCACCCAGACCCCGACGCCGAAACTGATGCGCTCCTGCGAGATCCACGAGCGCATCACGCTGTTCAGGTTGGAATAGGTGAAGTAGATCAGCACACCGATGACGATGTTGATCGAGCGGCCCAGACGCGGATTGACGAAGGACAGCGGGATCGCCAGCAGCGCGATGACGAAGACCGAGATCGGCAGGCCGATGCGATAGGCCAACTCGCCCAGAGCGGCTGGATCGGGGCTGTCGAGCAGCGCGAAAGTGGACATGCCCCGGATGCTCTCGGCCTGGACATTGACCGGCTTGGGATCGAGCCGCACGCCGTAGCGCTCGAACTCCATCAGCGAGTATTCCGGCGTGCCCCACTGCCCGTCGTAGCGGCGGCCGTCCTCGAGGACCAGGAAGCGGTCTCCGTTCTCCTCGACCTCGACCCGCCCGCCCCGCGAAGCGACGACGATCATGCGTTCGCCCTCGCGCTGCACCACGAAGACGTTGGAGACCGTCTCACGATCCTTGCTGATCGATTCGACGAAGAACACGCGGTTCGAGGAGCCGGATTCCCGGAACTGCCCCGGCGCGACCATCGACACATCCTCGCGCTGGTTGAAGCGCTCGCGCAGATCGGCAATCTGCTGGTTGGCCCAGGGCGACAGCACCAAGGCGACCCCGCCGACCACGATCGCATAGGGCAGCACGAACAGCATCACCGGCCGGATCCAGGCCGTCAGGCTCTGACCGCTGGCGAACCAGATCACCATCTCGGAATCGCGCCAAGCGCGTGCCAGCACCATCAGCACCGACAGGAACACCGTCAGCACCAGCAGCACGGGAATGAAACCGATCGCATTGAAGGCGATCAGCGGCAGGATGTCGCCACTGGCGATGCGATCGCTGGTGGCGCGATTGAGGAACCGGATCAGCGAAGTCGTGACCAGGATGGTGAACAGCGTGGCAAACATGACGCCTGCGACACTGTTCAGGTCCCGGCGCAGCGACTGGCGGAAGATCATCGTGATAGTTTACCTGCATTACCCGCGCCACAACGCCTGCGGGACACCATAAGCCGGCGGCATTGTGGCTTCCCTGCCGGTTCCGTCCCGGGAACGGCCGCCGGCCCCGGCGCAGCGCCCCCGCGCCCCCGTGTCCATACTGCCCCTACTGCCCCTACTGCCCCTACTGCCCCTACTGCCCCTACTGCCCCTGCGCCCCTGCCGCCTGGCGGCGCATCCTCAGCATGGCGGGCAGCTCCAGGCGCAGTTGCCCGCCGCCCCGGGCGCATCGTGGGCAGTCGGCGCACGTCCTGGCCCACTTGCCTGGTGCCTGCCGCCTGGGGGCGCAGCTGCAGGTCGACCGGCATCGTCGTCCATTCGACGGCGCAGGCTGGAACCACTGCCCGCGCGCCTATAATGGTGGATTCATAATAGGAACAGAGCCTGTCATGCACTGGATCGGTGCAGGATACGCTTCAAACCGCTTTCCATCGAGGCAACCCGATCACGATGCAGTTCACGCTCAAAAACACTTCGGCCGACAAGATCCGCAGCCAATGCATCATCCTGCCCGTGCAGGCCGGCAAGCTGACAGCCACCGGCGAGTTCATCGACGCCCGGCTGGGCCAGGCGCTGACCGCGGCCATCAAGTCCGGCGATCTGGGCAAGAAGCCCGGCTCGACCCTGATGCTGCCTGGCCAGAATGGCCTGAACCGGGTGCTGCTGGTGTCGATGGGCGAAGAGACCACGGTGGCCGCGACGAAGTTCGCCGATGCGGTACGCGCCGCCATCCGTGCGGTGTCCGCCACGCAGGCTGCCTCGGCCTTCTGCTGCCTGCAGGAAGCCCTGGTCGATGCCCGTGAACTGCCCTGGAAAGTGGGCCAGATCGTGCTGCTGACCCGCGAGCTGGGCTACCGTTTCGACGCCTACAAGTCCAAGCCCGAGCCGAAACCCGCCCTGCAGGAGCTGGTTCTGCCCGCCACCAAGGAAAACAACGCCGAGCTGAGCAAGCTCGTCGCGCAGATGAGCGCGCTGGCCGACGGCATCGACACCAGCCGCGACCTGGGCAACCACCCGGGTAATGTCTGCACCCCGAGCTATCTGGCCGAGCAGGCCCGCAAGCTGGGCCGTCAGCACAAGCTGAAGATCGAGATCCTCGACACCAAGCAGATGAGCGCGCTGAAGATGGGTGCCCTCTTGGCCGTCGCCCAGGGCTCGGCCCAGCCGCCGAAGCTGATCGTCATGCACTACAAGGGCGCGGGCGCCCGGCAGGCGCCGGTGGTGCTGGTCGGCAAGGGCATCACCTTCGACACCGGCGGCATCTCGATCAAGCCCGCGGCCGAAATGGACGAGATGAAGTACGACATGTCCGGTGCCAGCTCGGTCTTCGGCGTGATGCAGGCCGTGGCGCAGATGAAGCTGAAGATCAACCTGACGGTGATCATCGCGGCCGCCGAGAACATGCCTTCGGGCACCGCCACCCGCCCGGGCGACATCGTCACCACGATGTCGGGCCAGACCGTC
>JBHADS010000362.1:0-2614 GCA_041855185.1 Lautropia sp.
ACGCCCGGCAGGACGGGTAAAACGTCGATAAACGCCTGATTCAGGCACCCAATTGCAGTGATCACCCCGTCGACGGGCCTCCCCTGCCGACAGGCGTCGACGATCGTCCGGCACAGTTGCGGCCAGAGCTCGGCCGGCAACTGCCGATGGGCATGCCGGTCCGCGATGATCTCCACCACATGGTCGGCCGTCAACAGATAAATCAACACCCCGGTGTTTTCTTCGGTGTCCCAGACGCGCTGCTCGCCAAAAACCTGCAAGGCCCGCGCCCTGGCGCTGAGGCCGCGACGCAGCGCCGCCCAGTCGAGACGTTCTTCGAGCGCGAAGCGGATTTCTCCACGATGCAGCGCCTCGCCCGCACCGATCGCCTGCTCGATCCGCTCGAAAGCCGCCGCATCGAAAGCGCGCGCCACCGGATCAGCCACCCAGCCGCTGTGACGCCAGTAGCAGCCCAGACTGCGCTGGACCCGTGCCTCCGGTGCCCGAGGTGCAAACGCCGCCGCTCTGCTGCCCTGCCCGGCTGCCGGCCGGGACAGGCTGACGGCCGACGCGGCATCGGCCCGGCCCGGGTCCGACGGATCAGGTTTGCATGCATCACCAGCCACCGGATGCCCCTCCGCCACTGAAACCACCGCCACCGCCGCTGAACCCGCCTCCACCACCACGGGAACCGCCACCCCCACCGAAGCCTCCGCCAAAGCCCCCACCGCCACCGCGGCGATAGGTATGCCGACCCACCTGGCGCAGGCTGCCGGAACCGCTGCCGGCCGAAGCCACCACGGCGACGAGCACCGCAACCACGAGGCCGCAAGCGATGGCGATCGGCAGCGAACCAAGATGCCCCGCGACGCTGAAGCCCAGGACACCGCCGGCCAGCAACGACGCCAGCACCCTGCCAACCACCCCGGCGGCGATGATGCCGCCGATGGTCATGAAGAACATCAGGGGCAGCACATCATCGGCCCAGACATCAGCCGCCGAGGGTGCAGACGCCCCCGGCAGGGGCAGATCCTCCTGGTTGATCCGGGCAATCAGCGCATCGACACTGGCCTGGATGCCCCCATACCAGTCACCCTGGCGAAAACGGGGGGTCAGCGCCTGATCGATGATGCGTTTGGCGATGCCATCGGGAATGGCGCCCTCCAGCCCATCGCCCACCTCGATGCGCACCCGCCGGTCGTTGCGGGCGATCAGCAGCAGTACCCCGTCATCGATCGAGGCCGAGGCACCCCGCGAAGCGCCTGCCGCCCCCGCGCCCTTCTGCGCCCCCCGCCCGAGCTTCCAGGTCTCGGCCACTCGCAGCGCGTATTCCTCGATATCCTCGGGCTGGGTGGTGGCGACGATCAGCACTGCCAGCTGACTGCCCTTGTCGCGGTCGAGGGCCAGCAGTTGCTGCGTCAGCGCCTCGCGCTCACCCGGCTTCAGCAGGCCGACGGTATCGACCACTGGCGAACTCAACGCCGGCACCGGCTGCAATGGCTGGGCGTGCAGTGCCGGCAACCAGCACCCCAGCACCAGCACGATCACGGCCAACAGACGGCTCATGCCCGGCATCGCTCGCTCAGCTCCCCGCGCCATTGCCACTGAAATCGACCGTCGGTGGCCGCGAGATGGCCTGCTCGTTCTCGACGGTGAACTGCGGTTTGAGGTCATAACCCATCACCTTGGCCGTGAGATTGACCGGAAATTGCCGGATCAGCACGTTGTAATCATTCAGCGATTGAATATAGCGCTTGCGTGCCACCGTGATCCGGTTCTCGGTGCCGGCCAGCTCGGCCTGCAGCTCGCGGAAGTTCTGGTCCGATTTGAGCTGCGGATAGTTCTCGGCCACCACCAGCAGCCGGGACAGTGCCCCGGCCATCTCACCCTGGGCGCTCTCGAACTGCTTGATCGAGTCGGGATTGGCCGGGTCCACCTTGGCCTGCACCTGCCCCACCCGCGCACGCGCCTCGGTGACACGGGTCAGCACCTCTTTCTCCTGCTCGGCATAGCCCTTGACGGTGTTGACCAGATTGGGGATCAGGTCCGCACGCCGCTGATACTGGTTGAGTACCTCGGCCCAGCCCTGCTTGGTGGCCTCGTCGGCCCGCTGGATGTCGTTGTAGCCGCAGCCCGAGAGCAGCAGCGCGAACACCCCGATCCAGAACCACTGAAAAGACCTGCCAGTCATCACTGTCTGTGTCATCGTCGATCCAAACCCACTGAGAAAAGTCAGCAAACGACGCCCATAGTACCTGCTCTGCCCCCTTCCGGGCACGCAACCCGCGCTTGCCAAGGTGCTTTGCCAACACCCCGGGCGGGCGCATCGTTCACAGCCACTGCACCAGCGACACCCCCAGTCCCACCCGGGTCTGCTTGTGGTTGTAGTCGATCATGCTGGCACCGTAGCCGCTGAACACCTGCAGATGGGCCTTCAGATAACTGCTGATCGGAAAGGCGTAGTCGAGGCTCAGCGACCCCCGCGCCCGGTGGCCGAGACGCAGCGAGTGCCGGCCGGTCAGCGCCAGCTCGTGCCCCGCCTGCCGGTACACGGCCACCAGCTCGCCCCGGCCCATGTAATCGGCGATGTCGGGGTTGTCGTCGTCCTCCGCATCCTCGGGCATCCGCCACCAGG
>JBHADS010000363.1:0-6090 GCA_041855185.1 Lautropia sp.
CTGCTCGGCCAGCGCATCCTCGCGCTTGATCATCCACAGCCACTGCTGCTTGCGCACGCGCTCGGACTCCATCTCCCGGTAGCGGGTGGCAACCTCGGCCTGGGCGTCCAGCTTGCTGATCTGGCTGTCGAGTTCGCGCAGGATGTCCTCGACCCGGGTCAGATTCTCGCGGGTGTCGGCCAGGCGGTTCTCGGTCTCGCGCCGGCGCTCCTTGTACTTGGAAACCCCGGCCGCCTCCTCGAAGAACACCCGCAGCTCGTCGGGCTTGGCCTCGATGATCCGCGAGATGGTGCCCTGGCCGATGATGGCATAGGCGCGCGGCCCCAGCCCGGTGCCGAGGAAGATGTCGTGCACGTCCTTGCGACGCACCGCCTGCTGGTTGATGTAGTAGGTGGATTGGCCTTCACGGGTCAGCACCCGCTTCACCGAGATCTCGGCAAAACCGCCCCAGGCGCCGCCGATGCGGCCCAGGCTGTTGTCGAAGACCAGCTCGACGCTGGCGCGCGACGAGGGCTTGCGTTCGAGCGAACCGTTGAAGATCACATCCTGCATCGACTCGCCGCGCAGCTCGGCCGCCCGCGACTCCCCCAGCACCCAGCGGGTCGCATCGATGATGTTGGACTTGCCACACCCGTTGGGGCCGACGATGCCGACCAGCTGGCTGGGCAGCTCGAAGGTGGTCGGATCACAGAATGACTTGAAGCCCGCGAGTTTGACTTGCTTGAGACGCACGAAAATCCTCTTCGGCGGTGCGATGCCGACAAAAAACGAAACGCCAGAAAAAACGAAAGTGCTGAAGGGCCATCCTGCTCGCGCCGTCACTGAAGCAGCTTCGTCGGAACAGACTCGGGGCCGCGCCCGGGAGGCGGCCGATGCGCGGCCTGCCTCCTGCTGACGAAGACGTGCCCAGGACACCGACGCGAGCCGGCAGCCGGGTTCAACACCGTCCGTCCATATAATAGCAAGCCCCCCCGAAGGAACCGACCATCGTGAGCCCCTCTTTGCCTGCCAACCCACGCCTGGACCTGCTGCAACCCTATCCTTTCGAGCGCCTGCGTGCCTTGCTGGCAACACCGGCCGCGGCGCGCCGCGACACCCCAGCACCGCTGATCGATCTGTCGATCGGCGAGCCCCGCCACGACACCCCGCCCGTGGTGCTGCAGGCGTTGGCCCAGGCCAGTCAGGGTCTTTCGAGCTATCCGGCCACCGCCGGCAAACCGGCGCTGCGCGAAGCCATCGCCCGTTGGCTGAGTGCGCGCCACAAGACACCGATCGACAGCGCCACCCAGGTGCTGCCGGTCAACGGCTCCCGCGAGGCGCTGTTCGCCTTCGCCCAGGCCATGCTCGATCCGCTCGAGGCCGATGCGGTCGTGATCGCGCCCAATCCCTTCTATCAGATCTACGAGGGTGCCGCCCTGCTCGCCGGCGCCCGCCTGTTCCTGCTCGACCAGCGCCCGGACAACGGCTTCCGGATGGACTGGGAGCAGGTGCCCGAGGCCGTCTGGCAGAAGACCCGGCTGGTCTACGTCTGCTCGCCCGGCAACCCCACCGGACAGGTGATGGAACTGGAGGAATGGCGGCAGCTGCTGGCCCTGGCCGACCGCTGGGGCTTCATCATCGCCTCGGACGAGTGCTACTCCGAGATCTATCGCGACGAGGCCCAGCCGCCGCTGGGCGCGCTGGGGGCCTGCCGCGCCCTGGGGCGCCGCGACTATCGGCAGGTGGTGGTGTTCTCCAGCCTGTCGAAGCGCTCGAACGTGCCCGGGATGCGCAGTGGCTTCGTCGCCGGCGACGCCGCCCTGCTCGCCAGCTTTCTGCGCTACCGCACCTATCACGGCTGCGCCATGAGCCCGATGTTCCAGGATGCCTCGATCGCCGCCTGGAACGACGAAGCGCACGTCGAGGAGAATCGGCGCCTCTATCGTCAGAAATTCGATGCCGTCGTGCCCATCATCGACGCCGTGCAACCGATCGCCATGCCCTCGGCCAGCTTCTACCTGTGGCTGCCGGTGCCGGGCGGTGACGACGAAGCCTTCACCGCCCGCCTGCACGCCGAGCAGAACGTGCTGGTGCTGCCCGGCAGCTACCTGGCCCGCAGCACCGACCAGGGCTGGCCCGTGACGGGCACCGGTGCCCAGGGGCTGCCCAATGCCGGCCGCGGCTTCGTCCGCGTCGCCCTGGTCGCACCGCTCGAACCCTGCATCGAAGGCGCCCGCCGGATCGCGGCGCTGATCGCGGGGTGGGAGAGGGGTTAGCATGATAGTATGACAATTACGTCATACACCAGGGTGCCATGATGGTCCTTTCGATACGCCTTCCCCCCGATGCCGAGGCGCTGGTCGAACGGGCAGCCGAACGGCTGCACATCAGCAAATCGGAGTTTGTCCGCCGCAGCATCACGAGCTATGCCGCCACTGTGATCCCAGCCGAACAGCGCGCCGCAGAAATCGATGCGCAATACATCGGCCAGGGAGGCGGTCTGCGTCCGATCGACAGTGTGACAGACCCGCGCAAGCGGGCCATCCTGGAACGGCTGCGCCGGAAGCACGGTTACACAGAACCTTCCTGAGCTCCGGCCGCCAAACCCATGGATACCTTGCTCGACACCGGTTTTCTGGTGGCTTTGTTCAACGACGACGATCGCCATCATGCGAGCGCACGACATATGCTCAGTCAGTTATCAGGTGCTCACCTGTACTCGGTCTGGGAAGTGCTTACCGAAGCCTGCCACCTGCTCGATCACCGTGGCGCCACCAACCTGCTGCGCTGGGCTGCCACCGGCCGGCTTCATGTCATCTCCAGCGAAGCGGCTGAGCTGCAGGCCATGGCCGATTTCATCGACAAGTACCACGATGGAGGTGCAGATCTGTCCGATGTCGCCCTGGTTTTCTGTGCCGACCGGCTGGGCATCCACAATATCCTCACGGTCGATCGTCGGAACTTCGACCGCTACCAAAGCCCGCGCGGCAAGAAGCTCAAACGGCTGTGGCTGAAGGATTGAGCATCGCGGCGGGATTTTCAGACCGCAGCGCTTTGTGGCGCTTCAGGGCAGGCGGAGGCTGTCCGACGGTGCGATCAGGCTGTCCTCGGAAGTCAAGGACTCGTCCTTGAGCCCCACGCCGGAGAGCCTGCGCTGGCGGGCCTGATGCATCAGGTACAGCAGCCGGTGCGCGGCGGCCTCGTAGGACAGCCCCTCGGCGCGCACGTTGGAGATGCAGTTGCGTGCCTCGTCCGTCATGCCGCCGCCCTGACCGCAAACACCCGACGACGCGAGTCGGGCCGCCCTGGCCCGCACCTCAAGCCCATGCGCCGCCGCGACGCGGATGCCCCTCCCGCCACGAGGCACGGATGTGCCCACACGGTGCCGCGGCCCTCGACTCACTCCCCCGCCCCTTTCGACGACGGTACCCGACCAAGTCTCCTCACCACCACACCGTGAGCCGCCGTCCGGGAGAACAATGGAAGAATGAGCGTGCGAAATGAAAGATGAAGTGCGCGAGCGCGTCTCTTGCAAGCACTGCTCAGGTGCTGAACATCATTCGCTGCTTCAATCTGGGGCATGACAGGCGCCAAGGAGACGGTGCTGGAAAGAGAATTTGCATTCGGCGGACCAGAGGTGGCCTGCAACAGTGTATGATCAGCTTTTATCATATTAGTACCCGCTGATATATGCAGCAGACAATGTCACGCTCACCCCATCGATGACTGCACGGCCTGTTTCATCGCCGTCGTCCCGTCACAGCCTCCAACCCGCTCTGGAGCGCTGCGGGTTCTGTACATGCCCCGAGAATTTCCGCCGGCCCGGGCATGGCAGACATGAGCAAGATCGCCGGCGAACCTCCTCCGCCCTCGATCATGCCGTCACAACCAAAGCCTCCGTCGACGATCAACCCCCAGGACATGCACCGCCACGCCAGTGAGGCGACCCGCCTGCTGAAAGGTCTGGCCAACGAGAAACGCCTGATGATCCTGTGCCTGCTGGCCGAAGGCGAGCTGTCGGTGCACGAGATCAACGAACGGGTCCAGCTCAGTCAGTCGGCCCTGTCCCAGCACCTGAGCGTGCTGCGCGAAGAGGGGCTGGTCAGCACCCGCCGCGAGTCCCAGGTGATCTACTACAGCCTGGCCGATGGCCCCGCCCGCGCGCTGATCACCCTGCTGCACGATCTGTACTGCCGCGGCGACGGCCCGGCGGCTTGAGGCCCGCCGCCATCGAAGCGGGCGAAGCACCAGCCACCCCACCGCTCGGGCCACTGCCGATCGTGGCCTGAAGGCAAGAAGCCGGTGCGCAATGCACCGGCACAGCCGCTTCGCAGGCCATGTCTTCTACAGCGGAGCTGGCGCCTTGTTCTGCACGCCCTGTGGGGCTTTCGCGGGAACGAATGAGTTCATGACACGCTCTAGCGCCCAAGCTCCTGGAGCGTCATCCAGAGTGCCGTGCCTGCCAGACAGGCGGCCATCGTCCGGTTGAACCAGCACAGCCTGCGCCCCTGCGACAGCCAGTTGCGCAACATCGCCCCCAGCAAGGCATAGCAGAGGTTGCTGAGCAGCCCCATCACGAACATCAGCGCCATCACCTGCAGCGTGCGCAGCAGCATATCGGGCTGGCCCGCCACCCAACCGCCCATCACCGACAGGCCCAGCATCCAGGCTTTGGGATTGAGAAACTGCAGCAGCACGCCCTGCCCGAACCCGATGTTCAGGCGGGCATCATCGTGCCGGGCCAGCGAGCTCGTGCCGGCCAGGCGCCAGGCAAGCCAGAGCAGGTAGAGCACGCTCAGCGTCAACACCGCCCAACGCATCGCCGGTACCGCCATCACCAGCCCGCCCACACCCAGCGCACACAGTCCGAACAGCAGCATCCAGCCCACCGGCACGGCCCAGACGAAAGGCATGGCCAGGCGCCAGCCGCGATTGACCGCGATGGCGGTGGATAGCGCGGTGTTCGGCCCCGGCGTGAAGGTGCCGGCCACGGCCATCAGCAGCAGCGCACTGAACTCGGCGCCGTTCATGCCCGGATGCCCCCGAGCGCCGCTTGTTGGTCCTGGGGCGTCGGCTGGCCTTGGGGCGTCGGCAGGCCCTGGAGCACTTGCTGATCTTGGAGCACTTGCTGATGTTGGAGCACTTGCTGATGTTGGAGCACTTGCTGATGTTGGAGCACTTGCTGGTCTTGGGGCGCTTGCTGGTCTTGGGGCGCTTGCTGGTCTTGGGGCGCTTGCTGGCCTTGGCGCGCCTGCAAGCCTTGAGCCACTCGCTGGCATGGTGGGAATGGCTGGCCTTGCAGGGCTGTCGGTTGGGGGGCGTGACGCGCCATGGGATGCATGGGAAACAGAAACGGTGGTCGGAACAGTGGGCGGAAACGGCAGGCGGCAACCCCCGATCGTGCAGGACGAAGCCCGATAGAATAACGGGCTTTGCCCCTCCACATCTGCAGGAAATCAGAACACCATGACCGACCCCCGCCAAGCCACCATCGAAGCCGCCTGGGAAAACCGCGCCGAGCTCAGCCCCAAGGCTGCCCCGGCCGCCGTCCGTGAGGCCGTCGCCTCGGTGCTGGCCGACCTCGACAGCGGCGCGCTGCGCGTCGCCACGCTGACCAACCGCGAGGCCGAAGGGGCCGATCGCTGGACCGTGCACCAATGGGTGAAGAAGGCCGTGCTGCTGTCCTTCCGTCTGCACGACAACGTGCCCAGCAGCGCCGGCGAGCTGATGTTCTACGACAAGGTGCCGACCAAGTTCACGGGGATGAGCGCCGAACAGCTGGCAGCCGGCGGCTACCGCGTGGTGCCGCCTGCGGTCGCACGTCGTGGCTCGTTCATCGGCAGGAATGTCGTGCTGATGCCCTCCTACGTCAATATCGGCGCCTACGTCGACGAAGGCACGATGGTTGACACCTGGGCCACCGTCGGATCGTGTGCCCAGATCGGCAAGAACGTCCACCTGTCGGGTGGGGTCGGCATCGGCGGTGTGCTGGAGCCGCTGCAGGCCAACCCGACCATCATCGAGGACAACTGCTTCATCGGCGCACGTTCGGAAGTGGTCGAAGGCGTCGTCGTCGAAGAGAACTCGGTGCTGGCGATGGGTGTGTTCATC
>JBHADS010000364.1:0-2789 GCA_041855185.1 Lautropia sp.
CTGGTCCTGTACACCATAGCTTAAGCAGGAAGCGTGCCAACTCGTTCGCCCCGGCTTTTACGGGGAAAAACGCGCACGAGGCAGCCAGCACCTGCACCATAAAAAAGCAATGCACCCAATCGGTGCACCATTATCGCCCGATGCGCACCATGACAGTGCAGCCGGTGGGCGCTGCTGTTCCGGAATCCCGACATCGCTGTCCTCTCCGCGCCCCCTGCTCCCCCGATGCGCCACGGTGGCACAGGCACGGGAGGCTCGGACGCCCCCCATCGGCGCGGCTGCACACGCATGAAGCCCCCAGGCCGGTACAGACAGCCTCAAGGCGAAGCCCCGCCGGGATCGGCCGGCATCAGGACGAAGCCTCCGGCTCCGGCAGAAAGATTTCCAGCAGATCGTTCAGAAAATTCCGGCCCAGCGGGCTAGCTTGCAGCCGCTCGGCGGAATCCGCCAGCAGCCCCCGCCCGACGGCCTGTTGCAGCGGCCGACGGATCGCCGACAGCGGCAGGCCGGTCCGCTGCTCGAAGAGGCTCATCGGCACGCCCTCGCGCAGCCGCAGCGCGTTCAGCATGAACTCGAAGGGCAGCTCGACCGCCGGCACCACCCGGTCGATTTCGAGCGAAGCGCCGGCCAGCGCGGTCTCGACATACTTGCGCGGATGGCGATAGCGGGCGTGGCGGACGATCCGGTCCGGGAAGGAGAGCTTGCCGTGGGCGCCGGCGCCGATGCCCAGATAGTCGCCGAAGGTCCAGTAATTGAGGTTGTGCTGTGCCTGCTGGCCCGGCAAGGCCCAGGCCGAGACCTCGTAGTTCAGATAGTGCTCGCCGAGCCGCTCGGCCAGCAGATCCTGCATCGCCGCCGCCAGATCATCGTCCGGCAAGGCCGGCGGAAAGCGCGCGAACAGGGTGTTCGGCTCCAGCGTCAGGTGGTACCAGGACATGTGCGGCGGCGAGAAAGCCAGCGCCTGCTCCAGATCCTGTTCGAGTCCCGCCAGATCCTGCCCCGGCAGCGCGAACATCAGATCGAGATTGAAGCGCTCGAACAGCTCGGCAGCCGCTTCGGCCGCCGCCCGTGCCTGGGCCGCATCGTGCACCCGCCCCACGGCCGCCAGCGCCCGGTCGGAGAAACTCTGGATGCCCAGCGACAGCCGGTTGACGCCGGCTTCCCGGTACGCCCGGAAGCGTTCGCGCTCGAAGGTGCCGGGATTCGCTTCCATCGTCACCTCGGCATCGGCCAGCATCGGCAGCCGGGCCCGCAGCATCGCCAGCAGCCGGTCGATGCCCTCGGCGCTGAACAGGCTGGGCGTGCCACCACCGATGAAGACCGTCACCACCCGCCGCCCCCAGATCAGCGGCAGGCTGGTATCGACATCGGTCTCCAGCGCACGCAGATAGGCGTCCTCGTCGATGCCCTCGGCAGGCACCTGATGCGAGTTGAAATCGCAGTAGGGGCATTTCTTCAGGCACCAGGGCAGATGCACATAGACCGACAACGGCGGCAGGCTGCTCAGAAAGGGCTGACGGGCCGAATGCAGGCGCACGGGCTGCACCAGCGCGGCGCGTGTGGACTTGGACGTGGACGTGGGTGTGGACGTGGGTGTGGGTGTGGACGTTGAGGTGACGCGAGCGGACGTGGACGTGGACGCGGCGCGTGCGGAAACAGGCGTGGAGGCGGACGTGGATGTGTACGCGGCCGGCGGGGCGGCGTGCCCTGCCCCGCTGGCCGCATCCGGTTTCAACCAGTGGACCGGCCGTTCTTCGGGAGCTTCAGAGGACAAGCGCTTCTTCCAGCATCTGTTTCAGCCGGCTCAGCGCGCGGCTGCGGTGGCTGATGGCGTTCTTCTCGTCTGCCGAAAGCTCGGCGGCCGAACGCGTGTGCCCATCGGGCAGAAAGATCGGGTCATAGCCGAAGCCGCCACTGCCACGCACCGCCGGCAGCAGCGTGCCCCACCACAGCCCCTCGGCGATCAGCGGGCGAGGATCGTCGGGCCGCCCCACCCAAACCACCACGCTGTAGAAATAGGCGCGCACCGGCGGCGCCAGCGCATCCGTCTGCTGCAGCAGCATCTCGATGTTGGCGGCATCCAGCGCCTCGCGGCCGCCCTGCTGCAGCGCCGCCAGCCGCTCGGGCGCCGAGTCCGCCAGCCGATCGAGCGCGTAGCGGGCCGAACGGATGCCCGGCGCCCCGCCCAGAGCCGGCACGCACAGGCCCGAGTCATCGGCCAGGGTCGGCAGGCCACTGGCCGCAGCCCCATGCCGGGCCTTGGCGAGCGCGTTCTCGACGAAGCTCGGCCACGGCTCCTCGGCATCAGCAATACCCAGTTCCTTCTGGCTGGAAAGTTTCACCCCCAGCGGGTTGAGCATCGCCCGTAGTTCCTTCAGCTTGCCGGCATTGCCCGAGGCCAGCAGCCAGTGTCTTTCACCCCCGCTCATGGCTCACTCCGCCTTCAGGGCCTGCTGCTGCAGGCCGACGAGGCGGTCGATACCAGCGGCTGCCAGATCCAGCAGCTCGGTGGCTTGCGCGCGGCTGAAGGGCCGCCCCTCGGCGGTGCCCTGCACTTCGACCAGCCCGCCCGAGGCGGTCATCACCACATTCATGTCGGTCTCGCAGCCGGAATCCTCACGGTAATCCAGATCGAGCACACAGGAGGTGTGGCGCACACCGGGCATGTGGATGATGCCGACCGACACCGCCGCCACCGCCTCGACGAGCGGATCGGATTTCAGCAGATCACGCGCCAGCAGCCCATCGACCGCATCGCGCAGCGCCACCCAGGCGCCGGTGATGGCGGC